>JASFSD010000277.1:0-4556 GCA_050114575.1 Gammaproteobacteria bacterium
TCTCGTTTGGCGTGTAATGCAGATAGGCGGCGGAATCACTGACGCGCCAGCTCGCCGGATCGGGGATGTCGGTGAAGTGGCCTGCGCTTGCGTCTGCGGCGATGTTCACTTCAGCGTAGCGCGCCGCCTCGCTCACCGCCTTCTGCCCCCAACTGCCCGTCAGCACATAATCGACTGTCGACCCTGGCGGCGCGAGGTTGAGAGGAACCGAAGCAAACTGAAGGGTCGCACCGCCCGCGAGGAACAGCACGTAGTAGTCGTCGGAAACACCGAGCAACTCGCGCAGGGTCGCTTCCGACTGCGCGGCAAGCTCGACAAAGTCGGCGCCACGATGGCTGACCTCCATGACGGACATGCCCGACCCTTTCCAGTCGAGCAGCTCGCTCTGCGCCTGCTCGAGAACCGGCTCGGGCAGCATGGCGGGGCCCGCGCTGAAATTGAAAACGCGATGGGACGAGCGAGAGGTCATTCTTCGACGGTTTCGTCGTCTTCCTGGAGCCCTTCGACGCGCGCGATGCCAACCAGCCGATCGGCCTCATCGAGCCGGATCAGGCGAACGCCCTGGGTATTCCGGCCGAGCACGGAGATGTCGGCCACAGGCGTTCGTACCAGCGTGCCAACCTGACTGATCAGCATCAGCTCGTCGTCGTGCGCTACCTGCATAGCGCCGACGACGGCCCCATTGCGCTCCGTCGTCTGGATGGCGATGACACCCTGTCCTCCACGTCCCTGCCGGGGAAACTCGTCGATGTTCGTGAGTTTGCCGTAGCCGTTTTGCGTAGCGATGACGACGGGCTCGTCGCCGACGATGATCAAAGCGATCACAGCGTCTTCCGAACCGGCCAGTTTCAACCCGCGAACACCCGCCGCCGTGCGGCCCATCGATCGAACGTCCGACTGCGGGAAACGGATAGCCTTGCCGCTCGCCCCGACCAGCATGATGTCGGCTTCTTCGCCGGAAATACCGACGCCGACCAGCTCGTCTTCACCGCGAAGCTCGATCGCGATGATTCCGTTCGCCCGCGGACGCGAGAACGCCGACAGCGGCGTTCGTTTGATAGTCCCGCCCGAGGTGGCGAAGACCACATACCGCTCTTCCTCGTACTCCTTGACAGGCAGGACGGCCGTGATGCGCTCATCCTCGGCCAGCGGCAACAGATTGATAATCGGGCGCCCGCGAGAACCGAAACCGGCCTGCGGCAGCTGGTAGACCTTGAGCCAGTAGACCTTGCCGTGCGAAGAGAAACAAAGCAGCGTGTCGTGGGAATCAGCGACGAAAAGCTTATCGATGAAGTCTTCGTCCCTTGTCCGCGTCGCGGCGCGCCCGCGCCCGCCACGACGCTGAGCCTGATAATCGCCTACCGGCTGCGCCTTAGCGTATCCGGCATGAGACAGGGTCACCATCAACGAGGCCTCGGGTATCAAGTCCTCGATCGTCAGGTCGGTCACGTCCTCGGCGATTTCCGTGCGCCGCTCGTCGGCATACTTCTCGCGGATCTCGGTCAGCTCCTCGCGGATAACCGATTCGAGCCGCCCGGGATCCGACAAGATTTCTAGAAAATCTCGAATATTCTCTAATAAGTTATTGTATTCATTAGCGATCTTATCCTGCTCCAGCCCCGTCAGCCGATGCAGCCGAAGATCCAGGATCGCCTGTGCCTGAATCGAGGAAAGCCGGTAACCGCCCTCCGTCATCCGGCACACCTCGGTGAGTCCTTCGGGTAAGGTCGCGTCGGGACCGGCCCGCTCGAGCAGGGCAGCCACCGGGCCGGGCTTCCAGTCGCGGCTGCACAGTGCGGCCATCGCTTCCGCCGGGGAAGGAGATCGCCGGATCAGCTCGATAATCTCGTCGATGTTGGCCAGGGCCACCATCTGACCCTCGAGAACATGGGCGCGCTCCTTGGCCTTGCGCAGATCGAACAGCGTCCGCCGCGTGATGACCTCGCGCCGGTGGCGAAGAAACGTCTCCAGCAGATCCTTGAGCGGCAGCAGTCGCGGCTGGCCATCGACGAGGCCGACCATGTTGATGCCGAAGACACTCTGCAGCGACGTCTGCTTATACAGGTTGTTCAGGACGACGTCCGACATTTCGCCGCGGCGCAGCTCGATGACGACGCGCATGCCGTCCTTGTCGGACTCGTCGCGAAGCTCGGTAATCCCCTCGATCCGCTTCTCCCGAACGAGATCGGCGATCTTTTCGATCAGACGGGCTTTATTGACCTGATACGGCAGCTCGGTGATGACGATCGCCTCGCGGCCCCTGGCGCCGATTTCTTCGACATGCGTTCGCGCCCGCACGTAAATCCGGCCACGGCCCGTGGCATATGCGCTCTGGATGCCCTGAACGCCCTGGATGATGCCCGCAGTCGGAAAGTCCGGGCCAGGCAGGACTTCGAGCAGCTCCAGCAGCGTGATATCCGGGTTGTCCAGCAACTTGATGCACGCGTCGATGACCTCGCCCAGATTGTGCGGCGGAATATTCGTGGCCATGCCGACGGCGATACCGGCCGACCCGTTGACCAGCAGATTCGGCACCCGAGTCGGCAGAACGGCCGGCTCGGTTTCGGATTCGTCGTAGTTCGGAACGAAATCGACGGTTTCCTTGTCGATGTCGGCGAGAAGCTCCTGGGCCATCCGCGCCATTCGAACTTCCGTGTAGCGCATGGCGGCCGGTGCATCGCCGTCGACCGAGCCGAAATTGCCCTGCCCGTCTACCAGCACGTAACGCATCGAGAACGACTGCGCCATTCGCACGATCGTGTCGTAAACCGCCACATCGCCGTGGGGGTGGTATTTACCGATGACGTCGCCGACGACGCGCGCGGATTTCTTGTACGGCTTGTTGTGCTCGTTGCCGAGCTCGCGCATGGCATAGAGAACGCGACGGTGCACGGGCTTGAGCCCATCCCTGACATCCGGTAGCGCGCGGCCGACGATAACGCTCATGGCGTAGTCCAGATAGGACTGGCGCATCTCGTCTTCGAGATTGACCGGGAGAATTTCCTTGGCTACGTCTACCATCGCGGATGATCAGTTACAGGAACACGCCTCTGGCGTTCAAACGCCGGGGGCGAGCACTGCTCTATTGAGGTGCGGTTCAGAAGGTTTCAGGGCGATTTCGATGACCTGTTGCCAGGTGATCGATGGTCAAATTCAGGATCAACAAATCAGGCGTTTATTCTAGCACAGGCCGGCCGGCCAAAGCCGTATACTCGCCGTTGCAGGAGGCTGGATTCGTTTCCCGCGAAACTGCGGGTTAGCAAGGAAATTCGGTGACAAGGACAGCATTCGACGACAGCAATGCCGACACGGGAGAAGTCGAGAAGTTTCGCCGGCTGTCGGATCGATGGTGGGACCAATCGGGCCCTCTGGCGACACTGCATGCGATCAACCCGCTGCGGGCGGAGTATATCGCCGGGCGCGCGCGGATCGAGGGCGCGCGAGTCCTCGATGTGGGCTGCGGAGGCGGCATCCTCAGCGAGTCGCTGGCGCGTCTGGGCGGCGTCGTCACCGGCGTCGATCTGGCGGCCGAGAATATCGAGGTCGCCCGCGCCCATGCCGAGGAACAGGGTCTGCAGATCGACTATCAGGTCGGCTCTGTGGAGGCGATGCTCGCGGCTGCCGGCGGTCCGTTCGATCTCGTGACCTGCCTGGAGCTGCTCGAGCACGTGCCCGAGCCTGAGATCACCGTGGCCGCCTGCGCCAGGCTCGTGCGTCCGGGCGGAACCGTCTTTTTCTCGACTATCAACCGGAATCTCAAGAGTTTCGCGCTCGCCATCGTCGGCGCCGAGTACGTGCTCCGTATGCTGCCGCGGGGGACACACGAATTCGTGAAATTCATCAAGCCATCGGAGCTCGCCCGGGCTGTGCGATCTGCAGGACTCGACGTCGACAACCTGACCGGCCTGCACTTCAACCCGCTGACGAAAGACTACTTCCTCAGCGACAACGTCGACGTGAACTACTTCCTCTGCGCCAGGCGCCCGGAAGACGCTTGAGCGGTCGCGGTCTGCTGTTCGACCTCGACGGTACCCTGGCCGACACGGCGCCGGACCTCGTCGCGGTTCTGAATCACCTGCTGGCGGAGCACGGGCGGGCCCCGGTCCCATTCGCTATTGCACGAAACGTCGTCTCACATGGCGCCATCGGACTCATTCGCCTCGGTTTCGGGTTGTCCAAAGAAGCCCCCGTGGAGGAAGCAATCAGGCACCGCTTTCTCGAACTCTATGCAACGTTTGGCCACTCCTTTTCTCGTCTTTTCATTGACTTAGATACGATTCTTTCAGTTTGTTCTGATGTTGGTGCTGGTTGGGGCGTGGTCACGAACAAGCCGGCAGCGCTCACCGAGCCGCTGCTCGATCACCTCGGCGTCCTCGCCAGTGCCGGAGCCGTCGTCAGCGGCGACACGCTCGCCACCCGCAAGCCCGATCCGGCCCCGTTGCACTACGCTGCCCGTCAGCTCGATGTCGATCCCGCGAGCTGCATCTATCTCGGGGATGCCGAGCGCGACATCGTTGCGGGCCGGGCGGCAGGGATGCTCACCGTCGCGACGAGCT
>JASFSD010000278.1:0-4554 GCA_050114575.1 Gammaproteobacteria bacterium
GAGGTCCGTCGCCGTGCGGCTCGCCTCGACGGCCGCCCTCACGGCATCCCTTTCGTGCTGCGCGCCGCGCAGCTCGAAATAGCTGCGCGCGGTCTCGGCCGCGACCCGCATGCGGGCACCGCGCTGCTGCTCGATCGCGGCACCGACGCGCGCGTCGGCGGCCTCGACGGACCGGCCGAGCCCGCCGGCGAGACTGAATTCCCAGAACGCGTCGAAGCCGGTCTCGTAGATCGTCTGATCGCGCTCGAGACCCGGTATCTGGTTGATCGGAAACGGCCCGTTCTCACTCTGACGGCGATCCGTGATCGAAGCACCGACCCCGAGCGCCGGCCAGCGACCGCCGGCGACGGCAGCGCGGAGTGCACGCACCTCGGTGACTCGCGCCGCGGCCTGCTGCAGATCGATATTCTGCTCGAGCGCCGTCTCGACGAGACGGTCCAGTGTCGAGTCGTCGAAGCGCCGCCACCAGGTCGCTAAATCGACGCCAGCCTGTTCCTCGACGGTGCGGGCCGACCAGCCCGACCCGGTATCGATTTCCCGCGGCACATAGTCGGGGCCGACGGCACAGGACACGAGCCCCAGGGCCACCGCGAGTGCACCCGCTATCCGACGCATCGGCATGCCGCACCTCCGGTCCTTCGCCTTCATGTTCGATTCCTTTGCCTTGGTGTTGGACTGACTGTCTGCTGGTTCCATTGGCATTCATTCCGCGTTCATTGATTGACGAGTGACCTCACTGCAGATTGCGTCGGACGATGACGATGGAAAGCGACAGCGTTACGAGCGCGATCAGTGCCATCGGCCAGGCGTTTGCGAAAATGTCGGCCGGCGGCAGCCCTTTGAGGAACGTGCCACGGACGATGATCAGGTAGTACTTGAGCGGGCTTGCCTGCGCGATGAACTGCAGCCAGTCCGGCATGTTCTCGACCGGTGTGGTGAAACCGGAGATCAACACGAACGGCACGGCCGCCGTGAAGACGCCGAGAATCGCCTGCTGCTGCGTCCGGCAGATCGACGAAACCATGAGCCCGACGCCGACCATCGACAAAATGAAGAGCATGAGGCTGCCGAAGAGCCAGAGGACCGAGCCCGTGAACGGGATCCGGAACGCGAACACGCCGGCCGAGATCATGACCGAGCCGAGCATCGTCCCGACGATCAGCGCGGGGATCAACTTGCCGATGACAATCTCGATCGGCTGCGCCGGTGAAACGAGGAGCTGGTCGAAGGTGCCGAGCTCACGTTCGCGCGCGATCGACAGCGCCGTGACCAGCAGCGAGATCAACATCGCGAGAATGCCGGAGAGGCTCGGCACGATGAACCAGCGGTAAATCAGGTTCGGATTGAACCAGTGACGGACCGAAATCTCGGGTGTCGGCCGACCGGCGGCCTCGACCAGCTCGATGCCGATATCGCCTGCGATCGCGTTCAGGTAACCGAAAGTGATCTGGCTCGAGTTCGCGCGGCGGCCGTCGAGAATGACCTGGGCGACACCCGGGCGGTCGCCGCCGATATTGCGCGAAAAGTCGGCTGGAAATCGGAGCGCGGCAATCGCGTCGCGGCGATCGATGGCACCGGCCAGCGCCGCGGGCGTATCGACAAACGAGAGCGAGCCGACGAAGTTCGCGCCCTCGAGACGATGGATCATCTCCTGCGACCAGCGGCCCGAGTCGTCGTCGAGGATCGCGATGCTTACGTTCGTCACGTCGAGCGTTGCCGCAAACGAGAAAACGAAAAGCTGAGCGATCGGTGGCCCGATCAGGACCAGCCGGCCGCGCGGATCACGCAGCAGACTCAGCAGCTCTTTAACGACCTGGGCTCTGAGCCGCGTGATCATGCGTCGAGACTCTTCTTGGTTTTGAGCGCCGTGATCGTGAAGAAGACGGCACCGATGGCGAGCATCGCCAGCATGTCCGGTACGAACAACGACCAGACGTCTCCCGCCAGAAACACGCTCTGCAGCGACGCGACGAAATACCGCGCAGCGACGATCGTGGTCAGCCCGCGGATGACGAGCGGCATGCTGTCGATCTCGAACAGAAAGCCGGAGAGGAGCAGTGCGGGCAGGAAGCCGGAGATGAGCGCAATCTGCGCCGCGACGAACTGATTGCGCGCGAGCGCCGAGATCAAAAGGCCCTGGCCGAGCGCCGGCACCAGAAACACGGCGCTCAATGACATCAACGCGAGCCACGAGCCCCTGAGCGGCACGTCGAAGAGCAGCACCGAGGCCGTCGCGCAGGCGAAAGTCGCAATGAGCCCGAGACCGAAGTACGGCGCGAGCTTTCCGAGCAGGATCTCGAAAATGCTGGCCGGGGTCGACATGACGGCTTCCATCGTGCCGCGCTCCCACTCCCGCGCGACCACCATCGCGGTCAGCAGCGTCCCGATCATCGCCATCACGATCGCGATTGCACCCGGGATCAGGAACCGCCGGCTTTCGATCTCCGGGTTGAACCAGAACCGCGGCTCGAGCGTCAACGGCGCGGCCAGACCGTCGCCCCTGCCGGCGAGCCAGTTCCTGACGACGCCTTCGGCGTAGTTCGCGACGAAGCTCGCCGTGTTCGGCTGCGTCGCATCCGTGATGATCTGGACGATCGGCCCGCGGGCGCCAGTCCCGAGCCGCGACTGGAAATCCTGCGGAATGACGACGATGCCGTGCACGTCGCCGGTAACGAGCCCCGGCTCCACCTCGCGGCGGTCCCTTGCGGGCACGACCTCGAAGTAGCGCGTGGCCGCAAACGCGCCAGCGAGCGACTGCGCCTCGGCGGAATCGCTTTCCAGCACGACCCCGAGACGCACGTTGCGCACGTCGAGCGAGACCGCAAACGCGAACAGAAACAGCAGGACCATCGGCAGCACGAATGCGATCAGAATCGTCGACGGATCGCGGATTGCCTGCAGCGTCTCCTTGCGCACGAGTGCAAACAGCCGGCGCAGATCGAGGCGCCGAATCCGGAATGTGTTATCTGAGGCGCTCATGCGGCGTCCTGCGCCGGCCCCTGCTCGGACCGATCGGCCGCCTCGACCAGCGAGACGAAGGCGTCCTCCATCGTCGGCTCCGCGTTGTCGGCTGTGACGGCCCGCGTTTTCAGCGCATCGGGCGAATCGAGCGCGATGACTTTCGCCCGGTACATCAGCGCGACGCGGTCGCAGTACTCGGCTTCGTCCATGAAATGCGTGGTCACGAGCACGGTTACGCCGCGGCGGACCAGGCCGTTGATGTGCGTCCAGAACTCGCGCCGGGTGATCGGATCGACACCCGAGGTCGGCTCGTCCAGAAACAGAACGGGCGGGCGATGCATGAGCGCACAGGCCAGCGCAAGGCGCTGTTTGTAACCGAGCGGAAGATTATCCGGCGATACGTCGAGATAGCGTTCGAGCTCGAACGTCGAAATCATGTCGTCGATGCGGGTGCGCCGCGAGCTGCGGTTCGGCACATACAGTCCAGCGAAAAATTCGAGGTTCTGGCGCACGGACAAGAGGCCATAGAGCGAGAACTTCTGCGCCATGTAGCCGAGCTCGAGCTTCGCGCGACTCGGCGCATGGCGCAGGTCGTGCCCGACGACGGTCGCTTCGCCCGAGGTCGGGCGCAGGAGGCCGCAAAGCATCTTGAACGTCGTCGACTTGCCGGCGCCGTTCGGCCCGAGCAGGCCGAAGATCTCGCCGCGCCTGACTTCGAAGGTAGCCGAGTCGGTCGCCACGAACGAACCGAAACGCTTGGTCAACTGATGGCAGGCGACGGCCGTGTCGGCGCCGGCCGAGACCTCGGGCATCTTCTCGGCAATGGCGGAACGACCGCCCGGCCCGCCGCCCAGCAGATCGATGAAGGCATCTTCGAAGCGGGGCTCGACCGGCTCGAGGCGCCCGCCGCGAGCCTCGGCGATGGCATCGAGGACATTCCGCCCTGCCCCTTCGCGCAGCACTGCGCGGACCGAATCGCCCTGGATGACGCCGTCGCAAACCTCGTCCAGATCGAGCACGTCGGCCAGAAGGCGCCTGCGCTCGCCGCCTGTACCGCGGATACGAAAGCTCCGCCCGCTCAGCCGCCCGGTCAGCTCGGCCGGATCGCCGGCGAACTCGACACGGCCGCCGTTGAGCAGAAGCACCGTGTCGCAACGTTCGGCTTCGTCGAGATAGGCCGTCGACCAGACCACGGCCATGCCCTCGTCGGTCAGCTCACCGACCATCTGCCAGAGCTCGCGTCGGCTCACGGGATCGACGCCAACGCTCGGCTCGTCGAGCAGCAGGACTTTCGGGCGTCCCATGAGCGCGCAGGCCAGCCCGAGCTTCTGCTTCATCCCGCCCGAGAGCCGGCCGGCGAGCCTGGTCGTGAACGGTGCGAGCTGGGTGAACTCCAGCAGGCGCTCGAACATTCCGTGTGCATCGACATCACGGATCCGGCGGAGCCGCGCATAGAGGCGCAGGTTCTCGATGACCGAAAGATCCTCGTAGAGACCGAAGCGCTGCGGCATATAACCCGTGAGCTCGTGCACGGCCGTACGCGAATCGGCTGTATCGTGCCCGGCAATCTCGATGCGCCCGCCGGTGGGCATC
>JASFSD010000279.1:0-4544 GCA_050114575.1 Gammaproteobacteria bacterium
GCCGAGATCATAGAGGCCGAGCTCGATCTGCCAAGGAAGGCGTTCAGCTATCTGCGTTCTCACGGCAGTGTCGATCAGAAGCACATCGGCGACTACGAACGAATCGTCAACCGCCTCGATCGCGAAGACGACCGGCAGGCCGTGGTCCATGCGGCTCGTGTCTTCTTCAAGCTCTACGGTGATGTCTTTCGGCAATTGCCGCGGGCCATACCCGCAGTGTCGAGCCACGAAATAAAGGTCGTAGCATGAAACTCGATGAAACAAGTATTCTGATCACGGGCGCCGCCGGCGGTATCGGCTCGTGTGCGGCGAAGCGGCTCGGTGCTGCCGGAGCACGGTTGCTGCTGACCGACTTTCGCCCGGAGCCGCTCGAGGCGCTGGCTAGGGAGCTCGAATCCTCGGGCGTCACCGTACGCTCAGCGGCCGCAGATCTTGGCCGCGACGAGGACCGCAAGAAGCTGACTGCCGCAGCATCGGATTTCGGTGTCGACTGTCTGGTCAACGTTGCCGGCATCAATCCTTTCGGGCTGTTCGGGGAACAGTCGGGTCGGCAGATCGAGCAGGCGCTCGCCATCAACACTCTGGCGCCAATTCAGCTCTGCCATGAGATGTTGCCGGTTCTGAAGCAACACGACCAAGCGCATATCGTCAACGTCGGGTCGGTCTTCGGCTCGCTCGGGTATCCCGGCTTTACTGTCTATTCGGCCAGCAAATTCGCAATTCGCGGATTCACCGAGGCGCTTCGGCGCGAGCTGGCCGACACGCCCATTCGAATTCACTATGTCGCGCCGCGGGCGACGAAGACGGCACTCAGTACCGATCGTGTATGTGCCATGAACGAAGAGCTCAAGGTCGCCATGGACCCCCCCGAAACCGTGGCAGCCGCCATCGAGAAGGCTCTAGTTCGCTCGCGGCGCGAAGTTTATCTCGGCAGGCCCGAACGTCTGTTCGGTTTGCTGAATTCCGTGTTTCCCGGCCTGATCGATCGCGCACTGCTGAAGCAGTTGCCGATCGTCCGCCGTTATGCGTCGAGCGCGCCCAAAGCGCCTGCGCGTGACGAAGCCGATTCCGTCAACATGAATATCCTGGGAGCTTAACGATGAACAGACGTGTATTTTTGCCCCTTCTGCTGGCTTGCATCCCCGTGCTGGGCACGGTCGAGGCGACCGCTGCCGAAAACAATGCGAGCTTCTCTGACGAGCTTCTCTCGATTCAGCGGGAGTTCGATAACGCGAGCTTTTCCGGGCTCGCGAAGCGTGACCGAAAGGCCGCCTTCGGTGCGCTCGTAGAGCACGCTGCCGATTTCAGTGAGCGCTATCCGGATCGCGTCGAGGCCGTTGCCTGGAACGGCATCGTGCTCAGCACCTATGCCGGCGAGGTGAGCGCGCTCGGTGCGATGAAATATGCCAAGGCTGCGCGGGAGGCGCTGCACAGAGCCGAGTCGATGCAGCCGACGGCGCTCGATGGCGGACTCTACGCATCGCTGGGGGCGCTCTACTCGAAAGTCCCGGGCGGCATGGTCGGCTTCGGCGACGACGAGCTGGCCGCTGACTATTTCGAGAAAGCCCTCGCGGTCGACGGCAACAATATCGATACCAACTACTTCTATGGCGAGTTTCTGGTCGAGCAGAAGGACTACAACCGCGCGATGGTCGTGCTCGATAAAGCGCTGCAGGCGCCGACTGTGACCGAAAGGCCGCTGTTCGACTCCGGCCGCAGGGCAGAGATACGCGAGCTGATCGAAACGGCGCGGGCGAACTGACGGAGGTGTGACGGGTCATCGGACGACCCCTGGCGGCTGGCGGCGGGACCTGCATGGCGCCGCCGCCGGCCGCAGACTACTTGCCGTCTCGGTCTTGCAGGAGCCATTGAACCCGCAGGAGCTATTGAACGATCGGCGGGAAGAACTCGGCCAACCGGCCGTTGATCATCAGATGAACCCAGATACTCGCTGCGTAGCCCAGTGCGATGATGGGCGTCCAGCGCAGATGCCCGAAAAACGTATATTGATGTCGGGCCTGGCCCATCAACGCAACACCAGCCGCTGATCCAATCGACAACAGGCTGCCGCCGACCCCTGCGGTCAGTGTTACCAGAAGCCACTGTTGAGTGTCCATCGTCGGGTTCATCTCGAGCACGGCAACCATGATCGGTATGTTGTCGACGATGGCCGACATCAGACCCACCAGCACATTGGCCACAGTCGGGCCGAGGTCGCCGTAAATGAACAGAGATATGTGCTCGAGGTAGCCGATGAAGCTCAGCCCGCCGACGCACATGATGACTCCGAAAAAGAACAGCAGTGTGTCCCATTCGACTCGCGCGACTTCCCTGAACGAATCGAACGGCGCGACGTCGCCGGCCGTGCCGTAATCTGCGCGATCGGCACTGGTCGGGATGTGTGTTCTGCGCAGGTAGTAGCCGAAGAATTTGAGGAAGGCGAGACCCGTCATCATGCCGAGGAACGCCGGCAGTTGCAGAAAGTTGTGAAACGTGACCGCCGTTGCGATCGTGCAGCCGAACAGCAGCATGATTCGCCTGGCGCCTCGCTTGAGGTTGACGCTTTCTGCGCTGGCAGTCGTTCGCTCTTTCGGCACGGCCAACGACATCAGTGCGGCCGGAATCAGAAAGTTGACCAGTGACGGGGCAAGCAGGTTGAAAAAAGTCTGAAACTCGACGATGCCACGCTGCCACACCATCAGCGTGGTGATGTCTCCAAACGGGCTGAAGGCCCCGCCGGCATTCGCTCCGACGACAATGTTGCAGCAGGCGACGCCGATGAACTTCTTGTTGCCATCGCCTACCGCCAGGACCACGGCGCACATGACCAGGGCCGTGGTCAGGTTGTCGATCATCGGTGACAACACGAAACTCAAGCTGCCGGTTATCCAGAACAGCTGACGGAAGGAGAACTTGCGGCGCACCAGCCAGTCGCGGAGCGCAGCAAAGACGTTGCGCTCACTCATGGCATTGACGTAGGTCATTGCCGCCAGCAGAAACAGAAACAGCTCGGCGAACTCGAGCAGAAACTCGTGGATTGCTGCCTCGGCTTCGACCAGGAGTCCGGCCTGGGAGTAGCGCCAGCCAACGAGCGCCCAGATGATGCCGGCGCCGAGCATGACGGGCTTCGACTTGCGAAGCTCGGTAAATTCCTCGCTGATGACGAGCGCATAAGCCAGCACGAAAATGAGGACGGCGACGACGCCTGTCCAGTCGGATGTCAGGTCCACTTCGAATCGCTCAATTGGGATCGTTGCCGGCGCAGTATAGCGAGGCCGCCCTTGGCAACGGTAGGCACTAGCAGATGTGTGCGCCGGAAACCCCCACGTACGCGGCGTACAGCGACTGGCTCGCCGTCATGAAGAGCCGGTTGCGACGGGCGCCGCCGAAAGCGACGTTGGCGCAGATCTCGGGCAGACGGATCGCGCCGATCTGCGTGCCGTCGGCGGCGACAACCATGACGCCGGGCGCAGCACCCGCCCAGATGTTGCCGTCGGCGTCGCAACGGATGCCGTCGGCGGCCGAACGGCCCCCGCCCGGGGCCTCGAGCCGGACGAATTGCCGGCCATTGCGCAGCCTCGCGCCGGCGACGTCCCAGACCCTGGTTTCGCCGGCGCCGGTGTCGGCGACATAAAGCTTCGAATAGTCGGGCGAGAAACAGAGTCCGTTCGGCTGCACGACTTCGTCCGTCACGCGCTCGATACGCCCGCGACCGCCGTCGACGCGGTAGACGGCCGTGTCGTTTTCCGACTCGGCTTCGAAGCCTTCGTAGTTTCCGTTGATGCCGTAGATGGGGTCCGTGAACCAGATACTGCCGTCCGGATGAACAACGGCGTCGTTCGGTGAATTGAGCCGGCCGCCGTCGAAGCGATCGGCGATGACCGTGACCGAGCCGTCCGGTTCGTAGCGAACGACACGGCGCCCGCCGTGCTCGCAGGATATCTGCCGGCCGCTGTAGTCGAAGGTGTTGCCGTTGCTGTAGCCGGACGGCGAGCGGAAGCGTGTGACGCGTGCGTCGTCGTCGATGAAGCGCATCTGGACATTGTTCGGGATGTCGCTCCAGACGAGGTATCGGCCGACTCCGTTCCAGGCCGGGCCTTCCGCCCAAAACATGCCGGTATGCAAGCGTTGCAGCGGCGTGTTGAAGAGAACGTAAGGACGAAACCGGGGATCGAGCGTGATGATGTCGGGGTCTGGATAACGGACGGGGCGGTTGCCCGACCAGTCACGCTCGGCGGGTGCAGCAGACGCGGGTGGCTGCGCGGTACTCGACCCGGGAAGGAGGGGCAGGACGGCGGCGCCTGCAATACCCGTCAGCAGCTCTCGGCGATTCGGTCTCACGCGTAAGTCCCCCTGCGGTCGTTGTTCAATCGTTGATCATCGTGCTCGTCGCTCGTCGCTCGTCGCTCGTCGCTCGTTGCGCGGTGCTCATCGGTCGGTACGCCTGTCACTCGAAGAACGGCATGTTGTTCGCTGCGTAACGCCGCATGCCTTCTTCGTTGATCTCGACACCGATACCGGGCTTTTCGGAGATCGGGATGAAG
>JASFSD010000280.1:0-4509 GCA_050114575.1 Gammaproteobacteria bacterium
CTGATCGACTTGATGGTCTCGGCCAGCGCTAAATAACTCGCGTAGCGTTCGCGCCGAATCTCGCCCGTTTCCACTGCGGATCTGACAGCACAGTCCGGTTCATTGCGATGCCGGCAGTCGCTGAAGCGGCACTGATCCGCGAGCGGCCTGAACTCCAGAAACCCGGAAGCGAGATCCCTGGGGTCCGAGATACTTGGAGCGTAGCGTCGGACACCGGGCGAGTCGATCAACTCGCCGCCTCCCGGCAGACGATAGAGCATGGACGAAGTCGTCGTATGCCGGCCTAGCGCCTTGCGTCGGCTCAAGCTCCCGACGGCCTGCGCTTCGTTCTCGATCAAGGCGTTGATCAGAGAAGACTTTCCGACTCCGGACTGGCCCACGAGAACACCGCGCCGGCCCTGCAATGCGGTCGCAAGCACATCCAGCCCAACCCCGCTGTTGACGCTGGTCGTGACCAGTTCGTAGCCGATGTCACGATACGTGGATGCGCGCTCGTCCAGCGAAGAGTCGGCGATGTCGGCCTTGTTGCGGATAACCGCGCCATCGATGCCCGAAAGGGCTGCTCCGACGAAGTACCGGTCCACGAGTTGCCAGTCCGGCGCCGGTTCGGGCGCGATGACGACGGCAATCAAAGTGACGTTCGCGGCAACACCCTCGGCCCGGCCACGGCTGTCGATTCGCTCGAGCAGGGTCTTACGCGGCAGTATCTCCCGAATCACGGCCGTGCCGTCCGGTTCGATGCTGAACTCCACCTCGTCGCCCGTCAGCGGCCTGAGCTTTCTGCCCCGCACCAGTGCAGACAGCGTCCTGCCGTCGCCGTCCTCGATTGCGGTCTCGCGACGGTGCCGCACGATGACCAGACCGCGCCGTGTCGCTATGGGCATCCTGCTACAATCACCGAATGAGTTCGGGCCAGCTGAAGCAGCGAGACAACCTCATCTGGATCGACCTCGAAATGACCGGGCTCGATCCCGACCGGGATCTGATCATAGAGATCGCCACCATCGTCACGGACAAGCACCTGGCTATTCTGGCGGAAGGTCCGGTTTTTGCCATCCATCAGGCCGATTCTATTCTAGATGGCATGGATGAATGGAACAGCACGCAGCATGCTGCTTCTGGGCTTGTCGAGCGGGTCACGGCCAGCACGGTCGACGAAGGCGAGGCCGAGCAGGAGACGTTGAAGTTTCTCCGTCAATACGCAGAGCCCGGCCTGTCACCGATGTGTGGCAACAGTATTTGTCAGGATCGGCGCTTCCTGGTGCGGCACATGCCTGAGCTTGCGAGTTTCTTTCACTATCGCAACCTCGACGTCTCCAGTCTCAAGATCCTGGCTCAGCTATGGATGCCAGAGGTTGCAACCCGGTTCAGCAAGCAGGCAACCCACCTCGCGCTGGCAGACATTCACGATTCGATCAGGGAGCTTCGCTTCTATCGCGAGAAGCTGTTTCGCCCGCCCGGCTAGCCACACTGTCTCCGGCTCGCCGATTTGCCAGCGCCGGCAAGCATGCCGCATCGCGGCTGTGCGGGATGACGGGATGGAGCCTATTCCAGGCCAAGGTCCTGTGCCAGATAAGCCCAGGTTTCGATCACCGAGTCGGGATTGAGCGAGATCGTTTCGATTCCCTGGTCGATGAGCCAGCGCGCGAGGTCGGCGTGATCCGATGGTCCCTGGCCGCAGATCCCGATGTACTTGTCGTTTTCCCTGCAGGCTGCAATGGCTCTGCCGATCAGTGCGAGCACGGCCGGATTCCGCTCATCGAACAACGGTGCGATCTTGCCGGAGTCGCGATCGAGGCCGAGCGTGAGCTGCGTCAGGTCGTTCGAGCCGATCGACATGCCGTCGAAATACTCCAGAAACTCCTCGGCCAGCAGGGCGTTGCTCGGCAACTCGCACATCATGATGACTCTGAGCCCGGCATCGCCTCGCCGCAGCCCGAACTGGGCAAGGAGGTCGACGACCGACTCGGCCTCGTCAACGGTGCGGACGAACGGAACCATGACCTCGACGTTCTCGAGCCCCATGGACTCACGGACTTTCTTCACCGCGCGACATTCGAGCTCGAAGCAATCCTTGAACGCAGCGTCGACGTAGCGGGACGCGCCGCGAAACCCGAGCATGGGGTTCTCTTCGTGGGGCTCGTAGCGCTCGCCCCCGACGAGATTGGCGTACTCGTTCGACTTGAAGTCGGAGAGACGAACGATGACCTTCTTCGGCGCGAACGCCGCCGCGATGCTCGAGATTCCCTCCGCAAGCCGATCGATATAGAACGTCACAGGATCGGCATAGCCGGCGATCATCGAATCGATGAGCTTGCATGTCTCGTTATCCTGCTGCTCGTATTCGAGCAGCGCGCGAGGGTGAATGCCTATCAGGCGATTGACGATGAACTCGAGCCGCGCGAGGCCGACGCCGTGATTCGGTATCGCGGCGAACGTGAACGCGCGATCGGGGTTGCCGACGTTCATCATGAGTTTGACGGGCAATTCGGGCAGGTGTCCGATCTCGACCTCGCTCTGCTCGAACGAGAGCAGGCCGTCGTATACCAGGCCCTCGTCGCCATCGGCGCAGGTCACGGTCACGGGCGCGCCGTCCGGAACTTTTTCGGTTGCGTCACCGCAGCCGACGACGGCGGGAATGCCGAGCTCCCGGGCAATGATGGCGGCGTGGCAGGTTCGGCCGCCGCGGTTGGTCACGATGGCGGCGGCCCGCTTCATGACGGGCTCCCAATCGGGGTCCGTCATGTCGGTGACGAGCACGTCGCCGGGCTCTACCAGGTTCATGGCTCTCGCATCGGCGACGATGCGGGCGGGTCCTGCGCCTATCTTCTGGCCGATGCTGCGGCCGCTGACCAGAACTCGGCTGCGTTCGTTGAGGACGAAATGCGACTGGCTGCCAGCGTTTCGGCTTTGTACCGTTTCCGGCCGTGCCTGCAGGATCCAGAGCTTGCCGTCGCGCCCGTCCCTGGCCCACTCGATATCCATCGGGCGCCCATAATGCTTTTCGATGGCAATGGCCTGACGCGCCAGCTCGTGAACATCGTCGTCCGTCAGCGAGAGCTGCATGCGCTCGGCTTCGGGCACGTCGACAGTCGCGACGCGCTCGGCTGAGTCGTCGCTGTAGACCATCTTCGTGGCCTTGGAGCCGAGTACCCGCCTCAGGATTGCATCCTTGCCCGCAGCGAGTCCCGTCTTGTAGACATAGAACTCGTCCGGATTGACGGCGCCCTGGACGACCGACTCGCCGAGTCCCCAGGATGACGTGATCAGAACGACTCCGTCGAACCCGGACTCGGTATCCAGAGTGAACATGACGCCCGAGCTGCCGATATCACTGCGGGCCATGAGCTGGACGCCGGCTGAAAGTGCGACGTCGGAGTGGTGGAAGCCGTGGTGCACACGGTAGGCGATTGCACGGTCGTTATACAGCGAGGCAAACACGTCGTGCACGCAGCGAATCACCTGGTCGAGCCCGACAACGTTCAGAAAGGTTTCCTGCTGCCCGGCGAACGAGGCTTCCGGCAGATCTTCGGCGGTGGCCGACGAACGAACGGCAACGCTGATTTCCTTGCCCTGGCTCAGCTTGTCCCATGACGCTTCGATCTGGGCGACCAGCGAGGGCTGCAACTCGGTCTGCCGAATCATCTCGCGGATTGCCCGACCGCAGTCGGCGAGCGCCTCGACATCATCGATGTCGAGAGATTTCAGGCGTTCTTCGATGGAGCCGGCGAGTCCCTGCTGGTCCAGGAAGTCGCGGAAGGCCTCGGCCGTGGTCGCGAATCCCAGCGGGACGGAAACCCCGGCGTGCTGTAGGCCCTGGATCATCTCCCCGAGCGACGCGTTCTTGCCGCCCACCTCGCCTACGTCCTGCATTCCGCAGTCTGCCAGCTCAACTATGTAGTGTGACACGGTGATCCCTTGTCATGAGTTCGCTTTAGTGAAGAATAGTCAGACGATGCAAGCACATAAAGTCTTTTTCGTCTCCGATCAGACGGGCGTGACCGTCGAAACGCTCGGCCACAGCCTGCTCGAGCAGTTCGACGGCCTTCAATTCGAGACCGTTACCGTGCCTTTCGTCGACTCGGTGGAGAAGGCGGAAACGGTTGCGGCTCGAATCGATCAGGCGGCGGCCGAGGAAACACAGCGGCCCATTGTATTCGCGAGCCTGGTACAGGACGACGTTCGCGCGGTTCTTCTGCGCAGCAACGGTCTCGTGCTCGATTTCTTCGAGGCCTATCTCGGCGCGCTCGAGGCCGAGCTCAAGAGCCAGTCTTCGCATACCTTGAGACGCGATCACGGTATCGACGACTCGACCGGCTACAACCAGCGGATCGAAGCCACGAACTTTGCTTTGGCGGCCGATGACGGTAATGCACCCGAGCTGTATCAGGAGGCAGATCTCATTCTGATCGGCGTTTCCAGGTCGGGCAAGACTCCGACCTGTCTTTATCTCGCGCTCCAGTACGGGATATTCGCTGCCAATTACCCCCTGACGGGCGACGAATTCGA
>JASFSD010000281.1:0-4492 GCA_050114575.1 Gammaproteobacteria bacterium
TGCTCCGTCGACTGCGGTGGATCGGTATACAACTCGTCCGCGCCGTCCCAGCCGCCTCGAACAATCTGATGCACGAACCCCATGCCCTTGAGATAGGCGCCGAGCATGGTCTCGAGCATGAACAGCGGAATTTCGTCCATCGCAGCGATCGATGCCTCGAGACTCGGATCGAGCCCGCCGGGCACGATTCCACTCGCAGCGAGCTCGCGCAGCCCGCTCGAATCCATCTGCGTCTGCAGATTGACCGCCATGTCCAACGCGAATCCGGCCGGCACCTGCCCCGTCATTTCGCGCAGCAACCAGAGCGTCATGATGTAGGTCGCCTCACCCTCGACTACGGCCTGTCGCGCGAGCATCTGATCGTCGTTCAGACCGTCGCTGACACCGTCCAGCAGATACGCGTCGAGATCGAAGTACTGATCCTGCAGCCCATGATAGAGCTCGTGCGCGTAAATCGGCGCCAGCATCGCGAGCGGCGCGTCGGGCAGCAGGACGTAGAAGGCGCTCTCGTCCGGGTTGTAATAGGCGGCCGCCTGGCTCGTCGCCAGCAGCGTGATCATCTGCGTCATGTCCTCGATGATCGGCCCGCGATACAGACCGAGCTTATTGACGACGCGTCCGAAAACGCCGGCACGCTCTGCCGGCAGCGTACGGTCCATCTCGCTCGCGATATAGCGCTCGAACTCGTCGCGGCTCTGATTGCTGACGCTGATCTCGCGTTGAAACTCGAGCCCGCGAATGGCCGCAACATCCTCGACAATGGCGTCGGCCAGTGCCTGGGGTTCGCGCGGCAGATTGCCGAGCACCGCCTCGATCAGCTCGGTCTGCGCCTCGGCAGCCGAACCCAGCAAGACGATAACCGCCGCGACGGCGCCGGCGCCTGCCTTCAAAACACGTTTTCGCTTGTTGCGCATTCGATGACTGTCCGATCGCGCGCCATCAGGCGAAATAGATCGTCTTGATTTCGAAGTAGTTGTCGAGGCCCTCGATGCCGCCTTCCCTGCCGATGCCGGACTGTTTGAAGCCACCGAAAGGCATCTTCGGGTCGACAATCATTCCGTTGACGGTGATGCTTCCCGAACGCATGCGGCGCGCCATCGCGTAACCGGCCTCCGGATCTGCCGAATAGACGGCGCCATGCAGACCGTAGATCGTGTCGTTGGCCTTCGCTGCCGCGTCGTCGAGATCCTTGTATGAAATGAACGAAACCACGGGGCCGAAGATCTCTTCCTGGGCAATCGTCATTCGGGTGTCGACATCAGCGAACACGGTCGGCTCCACGAAATAGCCCCGATCCATACCGGCCGGCCGGCCGCCGCCGAGGACGAGCTTCGCGCCCTCTTCTTTGCCCTTGGATATATACCCCTGAACCCGGTCGAGCTGCCGCGCCATGGTCAGCGGCCCCATCTGAGTCTCGGCGCTCTGGGGATCGCCGACTTTCACGTTTTGCACGGCTCCGACGTAGGCATCGAGGATCTCCTGGGTGCGCGACTCGGGCGTCAGAACCCGGGTCAGAGAGAAGCAGACCTGGCCGGTGATGGGCATGGAAAACGGTACCAGACTCGGCAGCACCTGCTCGATGGGCGCGTCCTCGAGGACGACGGCTGCCGATTTTCCGCCGAGCTCGAAGCTCGTCCGCGCCAGGCGCTCCGCCGCAACCGCGGCGATGTGACGCCCGGCTGCAGTCGACCCCGTGAAGGCGATCTTGTCGACCCCGGGATGGCGGATGAGATAGTCGCCGGTTTCACGACCGGCGGGAATGACATTGAAGACGCCCGGCGGCAGACCGGCGGCCTCGATGCATTCCGCAAGGATGTAGGCATCCATCGGCGTTTCCGGCGCAGGCTTGGAGACTATCGTGCAGCCGGCGGCGAGCCCGGCAGCCACTTTGTAGCAAAGCAATACCATCGGCGCGTTCCACGGCGTGATTGCCGCGACGACGCCGACCGGCTCCCGGACGACGCGTGCGATCTTGCCGTCATCGCGCGTGCGCTCATCGACGATTTTCGTCTGCTTGATGAGATTGCCGTAGTACTCGAAGAGTCCGGGTGCCTGACCTGAGGCATAGCGCGTGAAGCTGATCGGGGCGCCGACCTGCGTGGTCCACGCCTGGGCGAGCTCCGGCAGTCGCGCCTCGAGCTCTTTGGCGACCTTGAGCAGCATGTCGCCGCGCTCTTCCGCCGACATCCGCGGCCACGGGCCGTTATCGAAGGCTTCGCGCGCTGCGGCAACGGCGGCATCGACGTCAGGCGGCGTCGCCGCCGCGAAACTCATGACGATTTCCTCGGTCACCGGTGAAATGACATTGAGTTTGTCGTTGGCGGCTGGGCTCGCCCAGACGCCACCGATGTAGAAGGCGTCCGGTGACTTGATGGCAAGCGAGGTCATGGCTTCAACTGCGGCACTCATGGGTTGGGCTCCTTTCCTGTTGCGGTTCCCCCGCCATGATCATAGCCGACCGGCCGCGCTCGATCAGCCCGATTTGCGGGGTTTATACTGACCGCGGTCTGCGGCGTGGCCGAATGGGGGTAGCAAAATGCAGGTTCGATCGAAATGGGCAATCCTGGCCGTAGCGACCGTTGCCGTGGCGGGTTGCGCACAGGATGCCGAGCCGCCCGCCGAATCCGTGGCTCCAGCCGCCGCTCCGGAGGCTGCACCGGCTGCGCCGGTCGACGACGACGCCCTCATTGCCGCAGGCCTGCGAACCGATGCCTGGCTCACCTACGGGCGAGACTATGCGGAAACCCGGTTCGCCCCGCTCGACCAGATCAACGAGAACACGGTCAGAAACCTCGGCGTGGTCTGGCAGTACGACACGGGCACTCTGCGAGGTCTCGAGGCCACTCCTCTGATCCACGATGGCGTGCTCTACGCAACGACCAGCTGGAGCAACGCCTTCGCGCTCGATGCCGCGACCGGCCGCGAGCTCTGGCGCTGGGATGCCGAAGCCGATCGCATCCGCGGTTTGCGGGCCTGCTGCGACGTCGTCAACCGCGGACCCGCGCTCTATGACGGCAAGCTCTATGTCGGCACGGTGGACGGCAGACTGGTGGCTCTCGATATCACGGACGGCACACCGGTCTGGGACATCCAGACCACGGCCGTCGACGAGCCCTACACGATCACGGGAGCACCGCGCGTTGCCGACGGCAAGGTCATCATCGGCAACGGCGGCGCCGAATACGGCGTCCGTGGTTACGTCTCCGCCTACGACGCACAAACCGGCGAGCTGGTCTGGCGCTTCTACACGGTGCCCGGCAATCCCGCCCTGGGTTTCGAGTCCGAAGCCATGGAGCTGGCTGCCGCTACCTGGACCGGTGAATGGTGGAGTCTCGGCGGCGGCGGAACCGTCTGGGACTCGATCGTTTACGACCCTGGCGCTCGGCTCGTGTACATCGGCACCGGCAACGGCTCCCCGTGGAACCGCAACATACGCAGCCCCGACGGCGGCGACAATCTGTATCTGTCGTCCATCGTCGCTCTCGATGTCGACACGGGCGAGTACGTCTGGCACTACCAGACGACACCCGGAGACAACTGGGACTACACAGCCGTCCAGCCGCTGATGCTGGCCGAGCTCATGATCGACGGCACTGCGCGTCAGGTCATCATGCAGGCGCCCAAGAACGGGTTCTTCTACGTGCTCGACCGGCTGACTGGCGAGCTCATCTCGGCCGAAGCATACGTCGGGATCACCTGGGCCAAAGGCATCGACATGAGCACGGGGCGCCCGATCGAGACGATGCAGGCACGCTACGGTGACGAGTTGACCGAGCTTGCGCCCGGGCCCGGCGGCGGCCACAACTGGCATCCGATGTCGTACAACCCCGCAACGGAGCTGGTTTACATTCCGGCTCAGCAGTCGACTTTCATCTATTCGAACCACCCGAGCTTTACCCCGACTTCGCGCGAAAACCTCGGTATTCCGATCGTCGCGCCCGAGGGCTCCGTGCCCCGCGCCGCCGCGGATTACGAGCCCGGCACCGGGGAGACGCTCCCCGGCGCCTTCGCTCTCCTCGCCTGGGACCCCGTCGCTCAGGAAGCACGCTGGCGCGTCGATCACGGTGATCCACCCGGAGGCGGCACGCTGACGACGGCCGGCAACCTCGTCTTTCAAGGCCGGGGTGACGGGCATTTCCTGGCCTATACGGCCGATCACGGCGAAACCGTCTGGGACGTCGACCTCGGCAACGGCATCCTAGCGCCGCCCGTCACTTACGAAATCGATGGCACCCAGTATCTGTCGGTGCTGGTCGGCTGGGGCAGCACCCCGGGCCTGTTCGGCACCTACCCGTCAGACCAGTACAAGGCCGAGGGCCGGTTGTATACGTTTGCCCTCGGCGGCAACCCGGACATCGAGCCGGTCCGAGGCATCGCCAGACCCGAGCTGACGGAGATTCCCTTCGAAGCCGACACGGCCCAGATCGCCCGGGGCGCCGAGCTCTTCGGCAACCGCTGTTACACCTGTCACGGGCTGGCGGCTGCGAGCGGC
>JASFSD010000282.1:0-4486 GCA_050114575.1 Gammaproteobacteria bacterium
CGGTGAGTTGCCGGGCTCCCCGATCGGATCGTAGACGGCGCACGAGCTGTACGAGTGCACGACACCGGGCAGGATGCGTTCCGTGAGCATCGCCGCACAGATGACAGCGCCGCGCTCGTTGTGCAGCTTGATCAGATCGTGATTTTCGATGCCGCGCGCCGCGGCATCCTCCGGGTTGATGCGCGCGACCCAGTAGTGATAGCCATCGACCTCGATCCGGTGATCGACGATATCGTTCAGGAAACTGTCCTTGCCGTCGCCCTGGGTATGGAACGTGAACCTCGGATGGGGCGAGATGAGCTGCAGCGGGAAATCTTCGAAGCCGCTGGCGTTCGGGCCCTCCTCCGGCCGAATGTACTTCATCATCGGCGGACGATCGTCGCTGTCCGGATCGAAACGCTTGAGGCTCTCGCACTCGAACTCGATCTTGCCCGACTGCGTCTGTATGCCGTCCTTGTAATTCCCGGAGTAATCCGCCGGCAGCGGCATCGGCTCGGGGACGTCCTTCTTGCGGCCCTCGTAGAACCAGTTCCACGACAGCGGCGCGCGCTTTTTCGGGTCTTCGGCCGGCACCACGAAATAACCGCGCCTGAGGAATTGCTTCCACGAGATGAATTTCGGCAGATCGGAGCCGTCGAACTGACGCTTGACCCAGCCGAGCTCGCCCACGCCTTCGCAGAAGTACGCGCCGAGATCGAGCCGTTCGCAGAGCCGTCGAAAGATCTCGATATCGGTCTTCGATTCGCCGAGCGGCTCGATGCACTTGTGCTGGAAGGTAATGACGCGATGGTTGAGCTGCATCTCACCGTGATGGGCATAGCCACCGAGGCCCGCCCATTCGCTGATGTCGTGACGTTCGAAATTCGTGCAGGCCGGCAGGATGATGTCGGCGAATTTCGTGTCACCCTCGTTCCAGATGCTCTGCGCAACCATGAACTCGAGGTTCGGGTGGCGGAACATGTTGATATAGCGGTTGGCGCTCGGCATCGTCCCGCAGAGCGAGCCGCCGTATTTATAGAGCATGTGGACCGGCGAAAAGCCCGGTTTCGGATACGTGATCTTGGTGAACTGGGCCTCGATGCTCGTTCCCTGCCAGAGATACCCTTCCGCTTCACCGTCCATGATCGCGTTCGGCAGTTGCATGCGCGGGATGATCTGTGTGTTGGTGTTGATGGACAAAAGCTGCGGCATGCGCTGATACAGCTGGACGCCCATGCCGGTGTGGTGGATGTCGCCCGACATGCCGCCATCGGCATAGCCTGGAAAATAGAACTGAAAATCGTGCGGCGTGCCCCATTGCATGTTGGCCATGTTGACGCCGGGCTTGCCGAGACCCTGCATCGCGACCAGGCAGACCATCGCACGCGCCCACTGGCTGCCGGTCGCATTGCGGCAGGCGCCGCCGTGGCCATTGCCCCAGGCACCGGCACCGAGATAGGTCTTCTTCGTGCCCCACTCGCGGGCCAGCGCACGAATGTCCGAGGCCGGTACGCCCGTTTCCGCCTCACCCCACTCCGGCGTCTTCGGCGTGCCGTCGTCGTTGCCGAGCACGTAATCGGCCCATTTCTCGAATCCGGTCGTGCGTTCGGCGATGAACTTTTTGTCGTAGAGGCCCTCGGTAATCCACACGTAGGCGATCGCGAGTGCGAGTGCCGGGCTCGTCGTCGGCCGCGGCGCAATCCATTTGCCGCCGAGCAGCTGGATCGAGTCGTTGTAGTAGGGATCGATATGGACGAGCTTGATGCCGACGTCGTTCAGCCACTGACGGCGAATCGTGCCTTCGAGTGCGCCGTAGGCGCCCGAGTTCGACTCGGGATTACTCGACCAGAACACCATCATTTCGCACTCTTTGAGCGCGTCCTCGACGGTGCCGTAGTTCTCGCACTGACCGACCCGCATGGAGCCGCCCCAGTGATGTGTCGCGCCCCAGTACCAGCCTTCCCAGCTGTCCGGGTTGTGATGCACCTCGGTCATGCCGATCGCGTTCTCGAACTTTCTGAGCGCCGAGAGGTAGTAACCGATGTTGCCCCAGGTATGGTGCGACGGATGGCTGCAGGCGATGGAGCCCGGGCCGTGGACGGTCTTCTGCCGCTTGATCTCGTTGGCGACGATGTCGAGTGCCTCGTCCCAGCTGATGCGCTCGTAGCCTGAAATACCGCGGTTCTCGGGGTTGCGCTCGCCGTTGGCATCGAAATCGACGCGCTTCAGTGGATGCAGCAGACGATCGGGCGAGTAGACCATGGACTTGGCGTTCTGGCCGTGCGGCGCAAGCGATGTCTTGCGCGGCGGAGTGAACTTCTTGCCGCGGGCCTCGATCGTCCAGGGCTGCGGGTCCTTGGCGTCGAAAGTGATCGGCGTCATGCGGACGATCTTGCCGTCCTTGACGTAGACGGCCAGCGGACCGCCGTTTGCCATGTTGCAATAGCGGATCTCGCCGTTACCCACGTCGGTACCGAATTTCCAGCCGAGCTGCATCAACTCTTCGAGCCGGAACATGAACCACAGGGCCTTGTCCTCGGGCCCGTCGAGCGTCATCGCGAATTGCTTGGCGGCGTTGATTCGCCCGAGTTGATCGTTCGGGTGCGTCAGCGTGTGAACGCCGAGCGCGGCCGATTTGAAGCCGACGACGACGTCGGGATTCGCGTGGATGCCGCCGTACGACGAAACCTTTCCGTCCTGAATGACGAAATAACGGCCCGGCCCTTCCTTGACCCGGATCTGGGCGACCAGGTTCTGCTCACGTAACCGCTGCCGGTACTCGGGATAACGCCAGGCCATGACGCGGATGGCGACTCCGACGCCGAACAACAGCAAAGAAAAAACGAAATTGGTGAGCTTCTCCATATTCTTCTCGGCCTTCCCCTCATGGCGCTTATTTCCCCAGGCTTGGGGCGTAACCGGCAATCATAATGGCTTATTCCTAGGCAGTGAAGAATGACCGAACCGGCTGGCCGAATCTGCTAAGCTCGGGGGTAATTGCGAATCACTTCCGGGGGAAATCGATGGATAGGGAAGTTAGCGTAGGCCAGGCCCTCAAGGGCGGCGGCTCGGAAGACGAGCAGATCCTGAAAAGCGTCTGCCGCAGCTGCCACGGCGGCTGCAGCACCTTGATGCACGTCAAGGACGGCGAGCTCGTCAAGGTCGAGGGCGATCCGGAAGGCCCATTGAATCACGGCAAGCTCTGCCCGATCGGGGCCGCGACCACCGAGCTCGTCTACCACCCCGACCGTCTCAAATACCCGCAGCGCCGGGTCGGCCCGCGAGGGTCGGGCAAGTGGGAACGCATCACCTGGGACGAGGCGCTCGACGAGATTTCCGAAAAGATCCTGGCTATTCGCGAGGAATCGGGGCCCGAGTCGATTGCCATGGGCACCGGGACCGGCCGCCACCACATCCGCTGGGTCTCGCGCTTCGGCCACGCGCTCGGCACGCCGAACTGGTGTGAGCCCGGTTTCGCGCAGTGCTTCCACCCTCGCGTCAACACGTGCATCCAGACCATGGGCGACCTCCCCGTGTGCGACTTCACCGGCGACGTCGATCCCGAGCTGATCATGTACTGGGGCCACAATCCGCCGCATTCCGGCCCCGATGGCGAGACCCGTTTCAATGTTCGGGAATCGCTGTTGAGTCGACCACGCATCATCACGATCGATCCGCGCGAGACGGTCTGTGCGCGCAAGTCCGAGCTCTGGCTGCAGATCCGCCCGGGGACCGACGACGCTCTCGCGCTCGCAATGATCAACGTGATCATCGAGGAAGATATTTACGATCACGACTTCGTCGAAAATTACTGCCACGGCTTCGAGGAACTTGCGAAACATGTCCATGGCATGACTCCGGAGTGGGCCGAGCCGATTACCTGGGTCCCGGCCGACAAGATTCGCACTGCGGCCCGGCTGTTCGCCGAGATCAAGCCCGCCATGATGGAGTGGGGCTGCGCGATCGAGCATACGCCGAACACGATTCAGACCGTCCGCGCGATCTCCCTGATCCCGGCGCTCACAGGCAACATCGATGTGCCGGGCGGCTGGATTTTCGGCATGCACGGCGCCGGCCGGTTCCCGAGCCTGATCGAGAACCTGGATCCCGAAGTCGAGAAGAAGCGCCTCGGCTACGACAAGTACAAGATGCTTTGCGGCGAAGGCGCCGATCTGCCGGCCTGCCATATCCCGTCGTTGATCGACGCGATGCTGTATGGCGAGCCGTACCGCGTCCGTGCCTTCATGATTTTCGGCAACAACACGCTGACCACCTACGCCAACACGAACCTGGTCTACAAGGCGCTGATGAAGCTCGACTACATCGTCTGCGCGGACCTCTTCATGACGCCGACAGCCGAGCTCGCCGACATCGTGCTGCCGGCGGCATCATGGCCGGAGCTCAACCAGATCGCGGCGTTACCGACGATTGCCGGCAACGTCGTCATGGGCCAACAGGAAGTCGTCCGGATCGGCGAGTGCAAGTCCGACGAGGAAATCTTCGTCGA
>JASFSD010000283.1:0-4470 GCA_050114575.1 Gammaproteobacteria bacterium
GCCTCCACAGCTCGCTGTCGCCGGGTTGCTGTTGCTCTGGAATGGGCCGGCTCAGGCCATGCACATTGCCGAAGGCATCATCGTTGGTGTGCCAGCCGTTCTCTACACGCTGGCAGGTGTCGCCCTGATCGGCATCGGGGCGGCGCGGATGCGCAAGTTTGCCCTCGAGCTTCCCGAGAAGCGGCCGCTGTTCGGTATGGGCGCGGCGATTATCTTTTTCGTCTCGCTGATCCCGTTACCGGCTTTTACCGGGACGACGTCGCATCCTTGCGGAACGCCGCTGGTGGCAGTGCTGCTCGGACCCTGGATTGCGATCGCGCTCACTGGCTTGAGCCTCCTGCTGCAGGCGGCGTTCTTCGCTCACGGCGGTTTCGCCACCTGGGGCGCAAACGTCATTGCGCTCGGTTTCTTCGGCTGCGTATTCGGCTGGGGCACGTTTCGTCTGGCCCGCGCCCTGGGGCTGCCAATTTTCGTCGCGGGCTGTGCGGCGGGCCTCGTCGGCGATGTCATGGTTTATGCAGCGTCGGGCGGGATCCTGGGTATCACGCTCGCCAATGGGCCCGATGCGCAATATTTGTTCGCCAATTATCTGAGCGTGATTTTCGCTGCCTATGCTCCGATTCAGATTCCGATTGCGCTTGGCGAGATGCTCGTCACCGGTTTCGCCTTGCGTCATGCACTGAAGCAGCGGCCGGATGTCCTGCGGGAACTCAACGTCTGGCGGAAACCGGGTGAGAACTAGGCGGGCTGGATTCCTGTTGCTCGGCGCGCTGGCGATATGGGCGGTGCTCATGTCTGGGCACGGGATCGACTCGTTTGCTCAGGAGTCCGATGGCCCGGACTTCACCGGCCTGGACGAGGCGGTCAATGAGACACTGGCCGAACAGGCGGGAAGGCCGGCGCGCGACCCGCTGATCGACACCGAGGCGTGGGGCGAACTCTGGAACCTGCTGCTGCTCGGAGCCGGGGCCATTTGCGGCTTCATCGTCGGGCGCTACTGGAATCAGATCTGGGGCCGCGACCGGCGCACGGACAGTGACGAGTCTCCATGAGCGGGAAGGGACTCTCGCTGCGCACCGACCTGATGATTCAGGAGTATCAGGAGAGCGCAGCCGGTGGCGGGGTCCATGACTGGGATCCGAGAGTCAAGCTTGCCCTGCTCGTCGGCGCCGTTGCGGCCAATGTCGTCATCGCGAAGCTCTGGCTTTCTGTGCTGCTATTCTGCCTCGCTCTGATGCTGATCGGCTGGTCGTCGATACCCGCGCGTCTCTTCATGCTGTTCTTCCTTGCGCCGGCCTGGGCGACGCTGCTCGTTTTTCTGGGGTTTTCCGTCGGCTTCGGCACGACGGAGGTCGCCCAATTCGGTTTCCTGACAATCTATCGGGAGGGCATGGTCCTCGGCTTCTCGGCCGCAGCGCGCGTGGCGAGTGACATGTCCTGGATGGCGCTGGTGTTCCTCACGACCTCGTTCACCGCGATTCTTCGTGCGTTGCGCTGGTACCGCATTCCCGAGGTTCTGGTCGATTCGCTCGGTATGGCTTACCGTTACGCGTTTCTTCTGATCGATCAGTTCTATCGCATGAGCTCTACGGCCAGAGCCAAGGGCGGGTTCGGCTCGATGCTCGAGCGATTGCGGACAACGGGCATGATTCTGTCTCAGGTCGTGCTGCGGGCCTACGACCGCGCGACCGCTATCCAGCAGGCGATGATCAGCCGCGGGGCAAGCGCGGCGGCTGCCGGGCTGTCGATGTCGGATCTCCATTCTGCGCCGCCGATGAAAATCGACGGTGGCTACGACTTCGATTGCCTCTCTGCGCGCTCGCCCGATGGCGACGGCGCCGTGCTCGAGGCGCGCAATTTGACGTTTTCCTATCTCAAGGACGCGAAACCTGAGATCGACGATCTGGGCCTCACGGTGGGCAAAGGGGAAATCGTATTTCTCTGCGGCTCGAACGGATCGGGCAAGTCGACCCTGCTCAAGCTTTTCGCAGGAATTCTGAGGCCGGAAGGCGGTGAAATTCACCTCAACGGCATGCGGCTCGACAAGACATTGCGCAACCAGGCGTACAACCATGTCGGCCTGCTGTTTCAGGACCCGGATGATCAGATTTTCTGCCCGACGGTTGCCGAGGACATCGCTTTCGGGCCGCGGAACATGGGTCTCGATGCGAGCGAAATCGATCGAGTGGTCGCCACGGCTGCAGAGCTTACCGAGGTCGGTCATCTGACCGGCCGGCCGATCCACAGGCTCAGCTACGGCGAGCTGAAACGCATCGGCCTGGCGGGTCTTCTGGCGATGCGCTCCCCTCTCCTGCTGCTCGACGAGCCGCGCGCTTACCTCGATCCCGAAGCGGCCGCGCGTTTCGTCGGTCTGGTTCGGCGGCTCAATCGTGAGCTCGGGTATACGTTCATCATCGTAACTCACGATATAGATTTCGCCGCCCAGCTCGCAACGCGTGTCGTCGTGATCGACCATGGTCGAATACTCGCCGATGGGACGCCTCGGGAAGTCCTGACGGATCAGGCGCTACTGGCGCGTTCGCGACTTCATCCGCCGCTTCTGACGCGGGTTTTCGGCAGGCTCGCCGAAGAAGGATCGCGCTTCGAGCGAATCCCGCTGACGGCGGAGGAAGCCATCGAGGCGCTGAGAGAGGATGGAGAGTCGGGCGCGGCCGGAGAGGTCAGCGAGGCCGGTGAAGCCGATGAGATCTGACCGGTCCGCAGCCGGATTTCAGATAAGTATCTTCCATAGCTGTAATTCGCCGCTGCCTCGTCTACGTTGCGCATGAATTCCATTCACGAGGAGGCTGCTAGTGTCTGAGCATCATAAGCACCAACATGTCATGGGCGCCGTTGGCTCCGGCAAGACGCTGGACGAGGCGATTTTCAATGCAGTTGCCGGGTTGACCGACCCGCAAGGGCACAGCGGCAGCCTGACCTTCGACTCATTCGAGGTCGTCAACATCAAGGGTAAGGTTGCACACAACCCGGGCGATCACGGCACGCCGGGGTCGATCGAGGTCATGATCCGGGCCGCCGGATCGCACCAGGGCTGACGCAAGGGATCGCAACGGGAGTAGTCTGATGCCGCTCGAGACGCCAATCGTTCAAATCATCGAACGCGATCCCGTCAGTCTCGACGTCAATCAGAAGGTCAGCGAAGCCATGCGGTTGCTGACGTCGGGTCGGTTTCATCATCTGCCGATCGTGTCCGGTGGTGAGCTCGTCGGGCTTCTGTCCACGACCGACGTGCTCGAGCTCAATTTCGTGTCCGGTACCGGCGAGGAGACGGAGTGGCTGGATTTCCTCGATGCGCATTACCAGCTCGACGACGTGATGACGCAGGACTTGGTCACGGTCAGCCACCGGGCCACAGTCGGTGACGCGGCGCGGCAGTTGTCGGCCGGGGGCTTTCATTCGCTGCCCGTGGTCGACAACGAGAATGCCCTCGTGGGTATCGTGACGACGACGGATCTGGTCAGCCACATGCTCGAAGCATCGCCCGAGGCGGAGCTTTCCGCGGCCATGCAGCAAAAAGTCAGGGCGCTGGAGCGCGTCTATGCGGCCGCCCAGGCCTTTCTGCATTCCGGTATGGCGGCGCAGGAACACCACAAGCTCGAGCTTGCGCTCGAGGCGGCGAGGGAAGCGGACGACACTACGCCCGTGTCCCTCTAGCCGCCTTGCCCGCTGCCGGTTTAGGCGGCAGAATCGAAACGATCTTCCAAGCGCATATCGACGGGGGCGGGAATATGACCCGGCATCGAATTACCATGACGGTCGTAGCGGGCACGCTGATGATGTCCGGTCTCGCTTCCGCTCATCATTCGATCACGGCCAACTTCGACCAGCGAAGAGAGGTCGAGATCCATGGCACGGTCGTCGACTTCAACTATGTCAGCCCACATGCGTCGATGGTCATCGATGGCATTGCCTACGAGGATGGCGAGCCACTGAGTGACGCCGCGGAGCGCTGGGAGATCGAGTCCAGTGCCGTCAAGGGGCTGGCAGCCCGGGGCATCATGGCAGACACCTTTCAGCCCGGCGACCAGATCATCGTCCGTGGATCACCGCATCGAAACGCTAGCCTGAAGCGCGCTAATTCGAGCACGTTCCTGGCGGCTGACGGCAGCGCGCTCGACCTGTCCCGGCCGTCGGCGGCGGATGTCGTCGCGGCTCCGGCTGTCGCCGGCGCGCGCCGCGTCGAGGGGCGTTGGACGCCACCGTTCCAGCCCGCCGGCGAAACCTCGGCTCTGCCACTGAACGATGCCGGGCTCCAGGCCTGGCGCGACTACGAGCAGGCTCAGTCGCCCGCCAACACCTGTGAGCCGATGAGTATCCCGGTCGTGATGAACGCGCCGAGCTACTTCGTCGATATCCGGTTCCAGGAAGATCACGTCGTCATCTATAACGAGGCCTACGACGTGAGCCGCAGCGTGCCGCTCGGGGACGAATTTGCGCCGGCAGATTCGA
>JASFSD010000284.1:0-4460 GCA_050114575.1 Gammaproteobacteria bacterium
CGGAGCAGTCGGCGAATCACTTCCTGATCAATATCCAGCCCGGCGAGCCAGAAGCGATTGCCGGCATGCTGACGGCTGCGGGTATCGAAGCGCCCACCTTCACGCCACTGCTCAGAGCACGGATCGGCGAGATCAACGGCCAGCCGCTCACGGAATACCGGGCGCCGACGCGGTTCGGTCGCAATCAACTCGATGACGAGATCAACCTGACCTGGCTCGATGCGCTATCGGACGATAACGAAGTCGTCGCCGGGGAGTTCTGGTCACCGGGGGATACCAGTCCCCAGTTGTCGATCGAGCAGAGCCTCGCAGAAGGCACGGGCCTCGATCTCGGCGACACGGTGACATTCATGGTCGGCGGTGAGGCACTCGACGTTACCGTGACCAGCATTCGCACGGTTCAGTGGGATACCTTTCGCCCGAACTTCTTCATGGTTCTGAACCCGGGTTTCGGGGAGCAGTACGCCCACACGTTCATCTCGAGTTTCTACGTGGCACCGGAGCACCGTTCCGTGATGCTGGATCTGGCACGACAGTTTCCCGCCGTCTCCGCGATCGATATCGGGGCCGTGATCGATCAGGTGCGGGGCGCCATGTCCCGTGCGACGATGGCCGTCCAGTACGTGTTTCTGTTCACGCTGCTGGCGGGACTAATGGTCCTGCTCGCAGCGATTCAGGCTTCCCGCGACGAGCGACTTTTCGAAAGCGCCGTGCTTCGCACGCTGGGTGCGCGGCGTGGCATCGTGCTCAAGGGCCTGGCGGCCGAGTTCGTTGCGATCGGTCTGCTTGCCGGCGCGATCGCGGCGGTCGGCGCCGGAGGGCTCGCTTATTTCGTCGCATCCGAGATTTTCGAGCTCGACTATGTGCCCGGGCTCGGTGTGCTCGCCATCGGCTTCCTCGCCGGCGGGCTCATTGTCGGGGCAACGGGCACACTCGCTGTGCGATCGGTCGTCAACTCGCCGCCGGCGACGAGCCTGCGCGCCGCGTGAGCTATTTTGGTGCATTCCGTGCACCGATATCGTGCTTTCGGTTGTCGCAAATTCCCAACTCAATGAACCTAACTCTCTGACTTGGAAAGCTTTTCCTTGTTGGCACGGATGCTGCAGAGTGCTGGCAGTCACAACACTGCGCAGGTTTAAAGGAGATTACGCGCCATGCACAAGAGAGCAATGCTGACCACGGCACTACTGTCGACTGCAGCCATCCCGGCTGTGTCGATGGCCGATATGAGCGCCAATGCGGGAATAGTCAGCGACTACGTCTTCAGGGGAATCTTTCAGGAGGATTCATCGCCTTTTGGCGGATTCGATTACGAGCACGACGGCGGCTTCTACGCCGGTGTATGGGGTGCGGACGTCGGGCTCGGGCTCGAGGTGGATCTCTACGCCGGCTACAGCGGCTCGTTCGGCGACGATGGTGGCTATTCGATCGGTTTCACGGGCTATTTCTACACCGAGGACGGTTCGCCAAGTTCGTCGCAGCCGGGCTTTTATGACACCATCACCGAGGTCAACCTGGGGTTGAGCTACGGTATCTTCGCCATCGATCACGCGATCGGCGAGGAAGATGGCTGGGGATCACCCGTCGACTACACGTTCACCACGATCACTATCTCGCCCGAGGTCGGTCCGTATTACGCCTTCAACTCGTGGGGCGACCAGTACGACGGTGAGTACTTCGAGATCGGCTACGGCTGGACGGTCATGGATGAGATCGACCTGAGCGTGGCCTGGCTCTATGCCCCCGATGCCGATGATCCGATGACGGTCATCGCGCTGGACGAGGGTTTCTCCGGTTACAGCGACTCGACGCTCGTTTTCGGCGTCTCCAAGTCGTTCTCTATCGGCGAATAGAAGCGAGCCGCTTCAATCTCAAGCCCGCCCCGAGCGATCGGGAGCGGGCTTTTTCTTGTTCGACGCGCGGTCCGCGAGGCGGGGCGATGATGGTATCGTACGCATCAAAGGAACTCCGCACGCATGATTACTCTGTATACCTCTGCCACACCCAACGGGTGGAAGGCATCCATGACCCTCGAAGAACTCGGCCTCGATTACGATGTGCACCATATCCACCTCGATAAACAGGAGCAGAAAGAGCCCTGGTATCTCGAGCTGAACCCGAACGGGAGGATTCCGACGATTGTCGATCACGACAACGACGAATTCACGGTGTTCGAATCCGGTGCCATCATGATCTATCTGGCCGAGAAGACCGGCCGGCTGATGCCCGCCGATGCCAAGGGTCGATCGACGGTCATCCAGTGGTTGATGTTCCAGATGGGAGGCATCGGGCCGATGATGGGCCAGGCCAACGTCTTCTATCGCTACGCGCCCGAGCGAATTCCCTATGCCATCGAGCGCTATCAGCGTGAGTGCCGCCGGCTGTTCGAGGTGCTCGACACGCGGCTCGCCGACAATCATTACCTGGCGGGTGACTACTCCATCGCCGACATCGCCAACTATGCCTGGGTCTGGGGTTACAAGTGGTCGGGCGTCAGCGTCGACGGCCTGGATCATCTGGCGCGGTGGCTCGGTGAGCTCGGCCATCGCGATGCGCTCCGTCGCGGCCACGACATCCCCGAGCCCACCGATCTCGACCGCATGCTGCGAGAGGCCGAGGAGCGGGCCGAGCAGGTCAGGGGGATCCTGGCATGAGTGCCGCGCGCGAGATGAACGTCGACGAGCTCGTTGCGATCGACGTGCACACGCATGCCGAGCTCTCCGTGCGTGACCCGCAGGAGCCGACGGTGTTCCAGGAGGCGGCTCAGAAGTACTTCAAGCATGGCAACGCGCGCCCCACGATTCCCGAGATCGCCGAGTACTATCGCGAACGGCGCATGGCCTGCGTCATTTTTTCGGTGGACGGCGAGCGGGCGCGCGGCAACAAACCGGTCGCGAACGAGGAGGTGGCGGAGCTTGCGTACGCGAACAGCGACGTCATGATTCCGTTTGCCAGCATCGATCCGGCGCGCGGCGCCGATGGCGTGCGCGAGGCGCGGCGCCTGATCGAGGACTTCGGGGTCAAGGGGTTCAAGTTCCATCCGCAGTATCAGGAGTTCTTTCCGAACGATCGGGCCGCCTACCCGTTGTACGAGGTCATTGCCGAGGCGAATCTGCCCGCGCTGTTCCATACCGGCCACTCCGGCATGGGCACGGGCATGCGCGGCGGCGGCGGTATTCGTTTGAAGTACGGCAATCCGATGGATGTCGATGATGTGGCCGTCGATTTCCCGGACATGCCGATTATTCTCGCGCATCCATCATGGCCATGGCAGGACGAGGCGCTGTCGATCGCGCTGCACAAGCCGCAGGTCTACATCGATCTTTCCGGTTGGTCGCCGAAGTACTTTCCGCCCCAGCTCGTTCAATACGCCAACACGCAGCTCAAGCACAAAGTGCTGTTCGGCTCGGATTATCCGGTCATCACGCCCGATCGCTGGCTCAACGATTTCGAGCAGGCCGATTTCCGCGACGAGGTTCGACCGCTGATACTGAAACAGAATGCCGTCAAGCTGCTGAAGCTCAATGGCGCCAGTGACTGATATTGTAAAGACTTGAGAGGGGGTCCAGCATGAGTGTTGCTATCGCGAACCAGCCCGCGCCTTCGGACGGCGTTGCCTCGTTTCTCGCGCAGGGGCCGCGGCTCTTTATCGGCGGGGAATGGGTTCAGCCTAAGTCCGATACGACTATCGCCGTGATCGATCCGGCAACGGGTCAACCGATTGCGACCGCGGCTGATGCGGGTGAAGCGGACGTCGACCGCGCCGTCACCGCAGCGCGGCACGCGCTCGAGGAAGGCCCGTGGCCCACGATGCTGCCTTCCCAGCGTGAAGCGCTGATCTGGCGGCTGGCCCAGCTCATCGACGAGCATACCGAAGAGCTCGCCGAACTCGAGAGTCTCGATAACGGCAAGACCAAGTTCATGGCCAAGATCATCGACGTGTCGGGCAGCCGCGACTACTTCCGCTACATGGCGGGCTGGGCAACCAAGATCGAGGGATCGACTATCGACATCTCGGTGCCGGCGCGTGAGGGCGGAAGGGTCAGCGCTTGCACGTTGCGTGAGCCCGTCGGTGTCGTGGCGCAGATCATTCCCTGGAATTTTCCTCTGGCCATGGCGACCTGGAAGCTCGCGCCAGCGCTGGCCGCCGGCTGCACGACAGTGCTGAAACCCGCCGAGCAGACGCCGTTGACGGCGCTGCGTCTGGGCGAGCTGATCGCCGAGGCCGGTTTTCCGCCTGGCGTCGTCAATATTCTGACCGGCTATGGTGAGACGACGGGCGCCGCGCTCGTGCGCCATCCTGGCGTGGACAAGGTGGCTTTCACCGGTTCGACCGAGGTCGGGAAGCTGATCAACAGGGAAGCTACTGATTCGCTCAAACGCGTGTCGCTCGAGCTCGGGGGCAAGTCACCCGTGATCGTCCTGCCCGATTTCGACATTCAGGGTGCGGTCGGTGGCGC
>JASFSD010000285.1:0-4453 GCA_050114575.1 Gammaproteobacteria bacterium
CCCTTCCGCGACAACGGGCTCGCACCCCTCTTCGGTCTCTGACTCCTTTTTGGACCCAAAATTTTCCGGAGAACGTTATGAGTACCAGGGGTTTGAACCTCGTTCCTATGGTCGTCGAGCAGACTGCGCGCGGGGAGCGTGCCTACGACATCTATTCGCGCCTGCTCAAGGATCGGCTGATTTTCATCATAGGAGGGATCGAGGACCAGGTGGCAAACCTCGTCGTGGCCCAGCTCCTGTTCCTCGAGTCGGAGAATCCCGACAAGGACATTCATCTTTATATCAACTCGCCGGGAGGCGTCGTCACGGCGGGCCTGTCGATTTACGACACGATGCAGTTCATCAAGCCGGATGTGTCGACGATCTGCGTCGGCCAGGCGGCGAGCATGGGCTCGCTGCTGCTGGCAGGTGGCGCCAAGGGCAAGCGCTACTGCCTGCCGCATTCGAGAATCATGATCCATCAGCCCAGCGGCGGTTTTCAGGGGCAGGCGTCGGATATCGACATCCACGCCCGCGAAGTGCTCAAGCTCAAAGACCAGCTGAACCAGATCCTCGCCAATCACACGGGGCAGACGGTCGAGCAGATCGCCAAGGACAGCGATCGCGACAACTTCATGGACGGGGCGGCTGCCGTCGAGTACGGGCTCGTTGACACGGTCCTGGACAAACGTCCAGAACCCCCTACAAGTGACTGAATTTCATAATGTTGTTCGCTGTATCCAACATAATTCTGAAGTGCGAACCAGCGCTTTGCAGACGGCGAAAGGTAATGCTATAAACGAATCGAATAGAGCCATTGAGACGGTTGACAGGTACCTATGACTGACGAGTCCCGAGGAAAATCAGACGACGGCAAGCTGCTTTATTGCTCGTTTTGCGGCAAGAGCCAGCACGAGGTTCGCAAGCTGATCGCCGGACCGTCCGTATTCATCTGCGACGAGTGCGTCGAGCTCTGCAACGACATCATTCGGGAAGAGCTCGATGAGCGCGCCGAGCGCGGTCGCGACAAATTGCCGCGGCCCCAGGAAATCAAGCAGGTTCTCGATGAATACGTGATTGGCCAGCAATCCGCCAAGAAGGTTCTTTCGGTTGCTGTCTACAACCATTACAAGCGTCTCGAGACCCGGGCCAAGGACAAGAGCAAGGGCGACATCGAGCTCGCCAAGAGCAATATCCTGCTGATCGGCCCGACCGGCTGCGGTAAGACGCTGCTGGCCGAGACGCTGGCGCGGCTTCTGAACGTGCCGTTCACGATCGCCGATGCGACGACCCTGACCGAAGCAGGCTACGTCGGCGAGGACGTGGAAAACATCATCCAGAAGCTGCTGCAGAAGTGCGAGTACGATGTCGAGAAGGCACAGACGGGCATCGTCTATATCGACGAGATCGACAAGATCTCACGCAAGTCGGACAATCCCTCGATCACGCGCGACGTGTCGGGCGAGGGCGTGCAGCAGGCGCTCCTGAAGCTCATCGAAGGCACGGTCGCGTCCGTGCCCCCGCAGGGCGGTCGCAAGCATCCGCAGCAGGAATTCCTGCAGGTCGACACGACCAATATCCTGTTCATCTGCGGCGGCGCCTTCGCCGGCCTCGACAAGATCATCACCAATCGATCGCGCAAGAGCGGCATCGGTTTCGTCGCCGACGTCAAGAGCGTCGAGTCGGGACACAACATTGGTGAGGTGCTGACCGAGGTCGAGCCCGAAGACCTGATTCAGTACGGCCTGATCCCCGAGTTCGTCGGCCGCCTGCCCGTCGTCGCGACGCTGCAGGAGCTCGACGAGGATGCGCTCATCGAGATTCTGGTCGAGCCGAAGAACGCGCTGACCAAGCAGTATCAGAAACTGTTCGAGATGGAGGGCGCCGAGCTCGAATTCCGCGACGACGCGCTGCGCGCGATTGCGCATAGGGCCATGGCGCGCAAGACCGGCGCACGCGGCTTGCGGACCATACTCGAAAATGTCCTGCTCGATACCATGTACGAGTTGCCTTCGTTGCCGAATGCAACCAAGGTCGTCGTCGACGACGCCGTGGTGACGGGCGAGACCAAGCCATTCATTATCTTCGAGACGGACGAACCAGCGGCAGTGGGAGAAGAGCGCCGCTAAAGGCGAGGGAATCGAAGATTCCCGACGCCGTCAGCGCTGAGGCAAGGCCCGCAGGGCCGCCGCCGGGCGCTGGTGAGGCCGACGGGCACCCAAGCAGTTATCGGAGGGGCCCGACGCGATTGATTCGCAATTTGGGCACTAAGGGCGAGAGTCCCCGATGTCGCTCAAGCGCCAACCAGCTGTCAGAGCTGATTTTGGCACCGGGCGGCAACCCTTGAGTCTGGGGCTTGTCCAAGTGTTAACGGCGTCGCAGCCTAAGTGGCTGCTCGCCTGGCTTGAATTTCGCGCAACCGACCCGATATTGAGGGTCAAGAGTTTACGGTAGCAAAACATGGATTCAGAGATTTCGGCCCCGAGCGGCGCCCGCCGCCTTCCGGTATTACCGCTGCGCGACGTCGTCGTCTATCCGCACATGGTGATACCGCTGTTCGTTGGGCGCGAGAAATCCGTTGTCGCGCTGGACAGCGCCATGGCTTCGGGCAAGGAGATTCTGCTCGTCGCCCAAACCCAGGCCGACGTCGATGAGCCGGAAGCCTCCGATCTGCATGAGATCGGCACGCTGGCGACAATTCTGCAGCTCCTGAAGCTGCCCGACGGCACGGTCAAGGTGCTCGTCGAGGGTGCCGAGCGCGCCCGGCTGACGGATCTCGAGATCGACGAGTGCTTCACGGCCGGCTGCGAGCCCCTGGCCGAAGTCGAAGATTCCGACGACAAGGAGATGGACGTGCTCTCGCGCTCCGTGATTTCGCGGTTCGAGCAGTACGTCAAGCTCAACAAGAAGATTCCGCCCGAGATTCTTACCTCGCTGAACGGCATCGACAGCCCGAGCCGGCTGGCCGATACGGTCGCCGCGCACATGTCACTGAAGCTCGAGGAGCGGCAGAAGATTCTCGAAATTGCCGAGGTCCGGCCCCGGCTCGAGCACGTGCTCGGTATCGTCGATGCGGAAATCGACATGCTGCGCATCGAGAAGCGCATCCGCGGACGCGTCAAGCAGCAGATGGAGAAGAGCCAGCGCGAGTACTACCTCAACGAGCAGATGAAGGCGATTCAAAAAGAGCTCGGGGAGATGGAGGACTCACCGAACGAGTTCGCCGACCTCGAGCGCAAGATCGAATCCGCCGGTATGCCCAAGGAGGCCCGCGAGAAGGCGACGTCCGAGCTCAACAAGCTGAAGCTCATGTCGCCGATGTCGGCGGAGGCCACGGTCGTCCGCAACTACATCGATTGGCTGCTCAAGGTGCCGTGGAAGAAGCGGACCAAGGTGCATCAGGATCTCACCGAGGCCGAATCGGTGCTCGAGGCCGACCACTATGGTCTCGAGAAGGTAAAAGAACGCATTCTCGAGTACCTTGCCGTGCAGCAGCGCGTCAAGGCGCTCAAGGGACCGATTCTCTGTCTGGTCGGTCCTCCCGGCGTCGGCAAGACCTCGCTGGGTCAAAGCATTGCCCGCGCGACTCATCGCAAGTTCGTTCGCATGTCGCTAGGCGGCGTTCGCGACGAGGCCGAGATTCGCGGTCACCGGCGCACGTATATCGGCTCGATGCCCGGCAAGATCGTGCAGAATCTGGGCAAGGTCAAAACGCGCAATCCTTTGTTTCTGCTCGACGAGGTCGACAAGATGTCGATGGACTTCCGCGGTGATCCGTCGTCGGCGCTGCTCGAGGTCCTCGACCCGGAGCAGAACTCGACCTTCAACGATCATTACCTCGAGGTCGATCTCGATCTCTCCGAGGTCATGTTCGTCTGCACTGCCAACAGCCTGAACATACCGGCGCCGCTGCTCGATCGGATGGAAGTCATTCGTCTGGCCGGCTACACCGAGGACGAGAAGCTCAACATCGCCAAGCGCTACCTCGTGCCGAAGCAGATGGAGCAGAACGGCCTCAAGGAAGACGAGCTCTCGCTTTCCGATTCAGCCATTCTCGACATCATTCGCTACTACACGCGCGAAGCGGGCGTGCGCAATCTCGAGCGCGAGGTCGCGCGTATCTGCCGCAAGGTCGTCAAGCAGCTTCTGCTGCGGCCGCGGAAGAGCACGATGCGTGTGACTCACAAGAACGTCGGCAAGTATCTCGGTGTGCCGCGATACCGCTATGGCCGCGCCGAGGAGAACGATCAGATCGGTCAGGTCACGGGACTGGCCTGGACCGAAGTCGGCGGTGAGCTTCTGACCATCGAGGCGGCGATCGTGCCCGGCAAGGGCAAGCTGATCCAGACCGGTAAGCTCGGTGACGTCATGCAGGAGTCCATCCATGCCGCGATGACGGTTGTCCGCAGCCGTGCGGATGTGCTCGGAATCGACTCCGATTTCCAGCAGGCCACGGACGTCCACGTGCACGTTC
>JASFSD010000286.1:0-4442 GCA_050114575.1 Gammaproteobacteria bacterium
GACCCCTCGTCGGTCCCGCACCGATGCCCATCACCGAAACGCTCAATCAGGACATGAAGGCCGCCCTGCGTGCCGGCGAAAAGCTCGAGCTCAGCGCGCTCAGGATGGCGCTTGCCGCGATCAAGAAGCAGCAGATCGAGGACCGTGCCGAGCTCAGTGACGCCGCTGTCATAGGCCTGCTGGGGAAACTGATCAAACAGGGCCGCGATGCCGAGGAGCAGTTCCAGGCCGCCGGTCGCGCCGAGCTCGCCGCCAAGGAGGCGGCCGAGGTCGCCGTGTTCGAGCGCTACATGCCGCAGGCTATGACCGATGCCGAGATCACCGACCTGATCGAGCGCACCATCGAAACCACGGGCGCGAGCAGTATCAAGGAGATGGGTAAGGTCATGGCGGCGATCAAGGCCGAGGCCGCCGGTCGCGCCGACCTCGGGGCGATCAGCGCCCGCGTACGCCAGGCCCTCGGCGCCGGTTAGGGTTGCTATGCTAGGGGGTCCACGAGGACTTTCCTGGTATGAGCCGCCGCATCCCGCAGTCATTCATCAACGAGCTCGTCGCTCGGACCGACCTCGCTGATCTGATCGGTCAGCGCGTCACCCTCAAGCGCGCCGGCAGCAACCAGAAAGGCCTTTGCCCGTTTCACGACGAGAAGACGCCATCGTTTACCGTCAGTGCCGACAAAGGCTTCTACAAGTGCTTCGGCTGCGGTGCGTATGGCAACGCAATCGACTTCGTCATGCGCTACGAGAACCGGGAGTTTCTCGAGGCGATCGAGATTCTCGCCGAGATGCACAATCTCGAGATTCCGGTCGAGCGCAGCAGCGCGCCTGTGCAGGAAAATCAGGATCTCTACGATGTGCTGCGCGAGGCGGATCAGTTTTTCAGGCAGAACCTGCGCGAGAACCAGGACGTCATCGCCTATCTCAAGCGTCGCGGCATCGACGGCGCGACGGCCGGTCGCTTCGCGCTCGGCTACGCACCCGATTCCTGGAACGCGCTGCTCGACCGCCTGGGCGGTGATCAGGCGGCCGTCGATCGGCTGATTCGCGCCGGGCTTGCCGCGCGGAACGACAAGGGCCGAACCTATGACCGGTTTCGCAATCGGGTCATGTTCCCGATCCGCGACAGCCGCGGCCGGGTCATCGGTTTTGGCGGGAGGCTGCTCGAGCCCGGGGAGCCCAAGTACCTGAACTCACCCGATACGCCGCTGTTCGACAAGAGCCGCACGCTCTACGGCATCTACGAAGCCCGCAGCGAACCCGGCCGCCCGGAACGGCTGATCGTGGTCGAGGGCTACATCGATGTCATCGCGCTCGTCCAGGCCGGGCTCGGCCCGGCGGTCGCGACCATGGGCACGGCAGCCACGGCGGACAACATGCGCCAGCTGACGCGCCTGACCGACCGCGTGGTGTTCTGCTTCGACGGCGACCGCGCCGGGCGCGAGGCAGCGTGGCGGGCGCTGGAGTCGACCCTGCCTTTCGGCGGCGGCAAGGTCAGGATCGAGTTCGTGCTGCTGCCCGAGGGCGAGGACCCCGACTCGTTCGTCAGGGACACAGGCGCCGAGGCTTTCGAGCAGCTGCTCGAACAGGCGACTCCGCTTTCGAGCTTCCTGATCGAGCGCGCGGCGGAGGATCTCGATCTCGACAGTGCCGACGACAGGTCCCGGCTCGCCGGGCGCGTCCTGCCGCTCCTGGCCAAGCTGCCGAGCGGCCTCTATCGCGAGCTCATCATCGGCGAGCTCTCCGCGCACACGGGCATCACGGCCGACCGGCTGCTGCGGCAGCTTGAGCCCGAGGCGCCGCCCGGCATGGCGAGAAGGCCCGAGAGCGTGGGCGGCAAAACGGTGATGCAGAAAGCGCTGACGCTGCTGCTGCACTTTCCGCGGGCAGCGGCCAACACGGGCGACATCGAGGGACTGCAGGATCTCGATATCCCGGGTGCCGACCTCCTGCACCGACTGCTTGAAATCGCCCGGGACAACCCGAATATTACGACCGGAGAGCTGATCGAGACGTTCCGGTCCGAGGCGGAAGGGCGCTGGGTCGAGCGGCTGGCGAGGGAAGAGCCGCTCGACGACGAGGCGGCCGCCCCGCAGGTCCTCAGGGACAGCCTGGAGCGTATCGTCGCGAGTCACTTGAAGAGGTCGCGGGCCGCGGCCTTGCGACAGCGCGGCGGCGGCGCCACGGCGGGCTGAACAACCGGCGTCGGGCCCGGATCCTCGTCACGAAACCGCGGGAATTCTTGTGACGCCATCTGGTCTAAGAATAAGTTAAGACGCTATACTGGTACGTTACCCCTTGTCAGGAGGACCCACGTAGAAATGGACGCCCCATCCCCCCAGCATGAAGACGAGCGGCAATCACAGCTGAAGCTGCTGATCGCCAAGGGCAAGGAACAAGGCTACCTGACCTACGGGGAGGTCAATGACCACCTTCCCAGCGATATCGTCGATCCGGAGCAGATCGAGGATATCGTCAACATGATCAACGACATGGGCATCACGGTCTACGAAAAGGCCTCGGATGCCGAGTCCGAGATCCTTTCCGACAATGCCGTCTCCAGCGACGAGGACGCCGCTGACGAAGCCGCTGCAGCGCTTGCCACGGTCGACAGCGAGTTCGGCAGAACCACCGACCCGGTGCGCATGTACATGCGCGAGATGGGCACGGTCGAGCTCCTGACCCGCGAGGGCGAGATCCGCATTGCCAAGCGGATCGAGGAAGGGCTCGATCAGGTCCGCGCGGCTCTGGCGCAGTTTCCGCCGACCTTCGATCTGCTGCTCGGCCAGTACGACCTCGTCGCCAAGGGCGAGGCGCGGCTGCAGGACCTGATCGTCGGCTTCATCGACCCGAACCAGGAGATTGCCAATCCCCAGGCCCGTTCGAGCGAGGACGAGGAAAGCGACTCACCAGCCGATACCGGCCCCGATCCGGCCGATGTCGACAAGAAGGTCAAGAAGATCAAGCGGCTTGCCAAGCGTTACTGCGACCTCCTCGAGAGCGACGGCGCCAAGTCGGCCAAGGCGAAGAAAGCGCTGACGACTCTGACGACGGAGTTCATGGAGCTCAAGCTCTCGCCCAAGGTCTTCGAGCAGCTGGTGCTGCAGTTGCGCGACACGATCAACAGCATCCGTTCTCAGGAGCGGACGGTCATGGCGCTGTGCGTACGCGATGCCGGCATGCCGCGCAAGGATTTCATCGCGAGCTTTCCGAAGAACGAGACCAACACGAACTGGGTCAACAAGCACATTCGCGCCAAGCGCAAGCATTCCTCGCAGCTGTCGAAGCTCAAGGACGACATCCTGCGCGCCCAGAAGCGCCTGCGGCGGCTCGAGGAAATCACGGGCCTGAGCATCGTCGAGATCAAGGAGATCAACCGTGAGATCTCGCTCGGCGAAGCGCAGGCTCGCCGTGCCAAGAAAGAGATGGTCGAGGCCAATCTGCGCCTCGTGATCTCGATCGCCAAGAAGTACACCAATCGAGGCCTGCAGTTCCTGGACCTCATCCAGGAAGGCAACATCGGCCTGATGAAGGCCGTCGACAAATTCGAATACCGGCGCGGTTACAAGTTCTCGACCTACGCAACCTGGTGGATCCGGCAGGCCATCACGCGCTCGATCGCCGACCAGGCGCGCACGATTCGTATCCCGGTGCACATGATCGAGACGATCAACAAGCTCAATCGCATCTCGCGGCAGATGCTGCAGGAGATGGGCCGCGAGCCGACACCTGACGAGCTCGCGATCCGCATGGAAATGCCCGAGGACAAGGTTCGCAAGGTACTCAAGATCGCCAAAGAGCCGATCTCGATGGAGACGCCGATCGGCGACGACGAGGATTCGCATCTCGGCGATTTCATCGAAGACGTCACGGTGGCCTCGCCGATCGACACCGCGACCGACGAGGGCCTCAAGGAAACGACTCATGCCGTGCTCGCGGGCCTCACACCACGCGAGGCGAAAGTGCTGCGTATGCGTTTCGGCATCGACATGAATACCGACCACACGCTCGAGGAGGTCGGCAAGCAGTTCGACGTCACCCGCGAACGCATTCGCCAGATCGAGGCCAAGGCGCTGCGCAAGCTCAGGCACCCGTCGCGCTCCGATCAGCTCAGAAGCTTCCTCATAGAAGACTGACAAAGAAGGGTCAGAGCCCTTTTTGCCTTGCGGCAAAAAGGGCTCTGACCCCGTCTGCGCTACCATAGTCTCCAAGGGCCTGTAGCTCAGTTGGTTAGAGCAGGGGACTCATAATCCCTTGGTCGTAGGTTCGAGTCCTACCGGGCCCACCAATTCTTCAGCCAGTTTTCCCAGGTTGTCTTCGCCAGCATGAAACGCCATTATGACAGGCACGGATCTAACAGCGTGCGGTCATGCCATGGCATACATCCAGATCGACAACACTGACGCCCCGCTCCGCGGTCTGCCCGTATTAAGACTGGGCTTTCGT
>JASFSD010000287.1:0-4438 GCA_050114575.1 Gammaproteobacteria bacterium
AGCGTCTCGGTCGAGGCATCGCCTGGCTCGATACCGGAACCCATCGCTCGATCCTCGAAGCGGCAACGTTCATAGAGGCGATAGAGAACCGGCAGGGGCTCAAGGTCTGCTGCCCGGAGGAGATTGCCTACCGCGCCGGCTACATCGATGCCGAGCAGCTTGCGAAACTCGGCGAGAGCTACGGCAGGACCGGCTACGGCCGGTACCTCGAGGACCTGGCGCGAGGCGCGTAGCACGATGCGCGTGGTTGCAACGAAGCTGCCGGACGTCAAGTTGATACAGCCCGACGTGTTCGGCGACTCGCGCGGCTTCTTTCTCGAGACCTGGAACCGGCGCGCCTTTGCCGAAGCCGGCATCGATACCGAATTCGTTCAGGACAATCAGAGCCGCTCGGCTCGAGGCACGCTGCGCGGCCTGCACTACCAGATTCGTAACCCCCAGGGAAAGCTGATCCGGGTCGGCCGCGGTACGGTTTTCGACGTCTCGGTCGACCTCCGCCGCCGCTCGCCGACTTTCGGCCAATGGGTCGGCGTCACGCTGTCCGACGCGAACCACGACATGCTCTGGATCCCTCCCGGCTTTGCGCATGGCTTCGTCGTCCTCAGCGACTCCGCGGACTGCCTCTACAAGTGCACCGACTACTACGCGCCCGAGCACGAGCGCTCGATTCTCTGGGACGACCCCGAGCTTGCGATCGACTGGCCGCTGCCCGCGGACGCCGAACCGCTGCTGTCGGACAAGGATCGTGCTGCTGTTGCATTCGGCGCCGCGGAAACGTATCCGTGAAGGTTCTGGTCACGGGCTCCCGGGGCCAGATCGGGCGCGCGCTGGCCGCATCGACGCCACCGACCGTCGAGCTGATTGCGACGACCCGCCGCGAGCTCGATCTGGCGGACGCCGATGCCGTCACTCGCGCCGTTGCGGAACATGGGCCCGATCTCATTATCAACGCAGCGGCCTGGACCGACGTCGATGGGAACGAGAGCGAGCCGGATCTCGCCTTCGAGATCAATGCCGCGGGAGCCGGGCGGCTTGCCGCGGCCGCCGCGGCAGAGCAGGCGCGCATGATCCAGATTTCGACCGACTACGTCTTCGACGGCTCGGCCTCATCACCCTATGCACCCGACGCCGCGCCCACACCGCTCGGCGTTTACGGCAAGTCCAAGCTCGCAGGCGAGCAGGAAGTCCTGGCCCGGCTGCCGGGGGCTGCCATCGTCCTGCGCACGGCCTGGGTTTACGCCGCAGCCGGAACCAACTTCATGCTGACAATGCTGCGCCTGATGCGCGAGACGGGCGCGGTTCGCGTCATCGCCGACCAGATCGGCACACCGACGGCCGCCGCTTCAGTCGCCGACGTTATCTGGGCCCTGGCTGCGCTACCCGATCTGCGCGGCATCTTCCACTGGACCGATGCCGGCGTCGCCAGCTGGTACGACTTTGCCGTTGCGATTGCAGAGGAAGCGGCCAGCATGAATCTCCTGAGCAACCTTCCCGAGGTGCTCCCGGTCAGGACGGACGAGTATCCGACGGCGAGCCGGCGCCCGCGCTACAGCGTGCTCGATTCGCGCGCGACGATCGAGGCGACGGGCCTCCGGCCCGCGCACTGGCGCACACGCCTCAGAGCCGTCCTCGGGGACGTCGCACATGGCTAGGCTGCTCGTCACCGGCGGTGCCGGCTTCATCGGCGCCAACTTCGTGCATTACTGGGCCCGGCAGCATGCCGGCGACCGCATCGTCGTCCTCGACGCGCTGACCTATGCCGGGAATCGGGCGAACCTCGCGGGCCTGAGCGAACACGAAGCGTTCCGCTTCGTCCACGGCGATATCGGCGACCAGCCGCTGGTCGAAACCCTGCTGCGCGACGAGGCCATCGACACCATCGTCCACTTTGCCGCCGAGTCGCACGTCGATCGCTCGATCGCCGGACCCGATGCGTTCCTGGAAACCAATGTGATCGGCACTCACAGTCTGCTCAAGGCGGCCCGCAGAGTCTGGCTCGAGGAGGGCCGCATCCCGCACCGGTTTCATCAGGTCTCGACCGACGAGGTATACGGGTCGCTCGGAGCCGACGACGCCGCTTTCACGGAAACGACGCCCTGTGCACCCAACTCACCGTACTCGGCCAGCAAGGCAGCAGCGGATCATCTCGTGCGCGCATACGGGCAAACCTACGGGCTCGAGACGACGACGAGCCGCTGCTCCAACAACTACGGCCCTTACCAGCTCCCCGAGAAACTCATTCCTCTCGTTATCGTCAATGTGCTCGAAGGCAGGCCGGTGCCGATCTACGGCGACGGCCGCAACGTGCGCGACTGGCTGCATGTCGGCGACCACTGCCGCGCGATCGAGCTCGTGCTCGAGCAGGGGCAAACGGGCGAGATCTACAACATCGGCAGCAACGCCGAATGCGAGAACCTGACCCTGGTCGAGTCGCTCTGCGAAACACTGGATATGTGCTTCGGCACCGACGCCGGGCTCGGCAGGCGGTTTCCCATCGCACCGCCGGCGCGCGGCGAGCCCTCGGCCGGGCTCATTCGGTTGGTCGAGGACAGGCCGGGCCACGACCGCCGCTACGCCATCGATGCCACGCGAATCCGTTCCCAGCTGGGCTACTCGCCGACGCGCTCGCTGGCCGACGGACTGCGCGAGGCAGTCGCCTGGTATCTCGAAAATGAAACCTGGTGGCGCCGGGTCCTCGACGGAAGCTACCGGGAGGCTCCCGGCCGGCTGGGAAAGGATTGATACACGACGTAGAATCGGCCAACGCTCGTCGTTCACGGCGAGCGCATGGGGAGCCCGTTATTCAGTGGCCCGGGTCAGAACTCAAGGAGTTGGGTCCGATGCAAGACAGAACCACCAGACCCTGGCTGCGATTGACCGGGGCCGCGCTCGCCGCGCTGGCTTGCGCTTTACCCGCGATGGCGGCCAACGCGCAATCGTCGACAGCCGGCGCCGAGCCCCGGCTCGCGATTCCGACACTCGCGCCCATCGGCGAGCAGCGGGGCGGTCTCTGGGTCACGAGTTACGGCACCGGCCGTCCGTTCTTCAACGTCGACGAGATTCAGTTCACGCCCTGGGCCAGGGGATTGTTCGACGCGCGTCAGCAGCACGACCTCGAGCCGCATGCACGCTGCAAGGCATCCGGCGCGATCCGGCAGTTCCTGACCCCCTACGGCGTCGAGATCGTCGAGATTGAGGAGCTCGAGCGCCTCTATATCTTCGACATCGGCGGTCCGCACACGTATCGCGAGGTCTACATGGACGGCCGCGGGCACCCGGCGCAGATCCAGCCGACCAATTACGGGCACAACATCGGCTGGTGGGATGGCGACACGCTGGTCATCGATTCTGTCGGTTACAACGTGGACTTCTGGTTCGAGCGCATGGGGCTGCCGCACACCGAAGCCGTTCACGTCACCGAATATTTCCGGCGCACGGATCCTGAGACTGTCGAGTACCGCTTCGTCATGCAGGACCCGATTGCCTACGAGGCACCGGTCGAAGGCTTTCTGACGCTCGCGTGGCGTGAAGGCCAGGAGCTGTTCGAGTACATCTGCCAGCAGAGCAACTACGCTCACGAGCTCATGGTGAATCCGGAAGACCTGCAGGCCATCGGCCGCTCCAGCGCGATCGTTCCCTGACGGCCTACGCCCCGAAACCGATATTCCTGCGCCGAAGGGCAGCACGGGCGGCAGCCATCCCTGGTTGCCGGCCCGAGTCAGTCTGCCCGAGTCAGTCTGTCAGCGCGTCGATGAGTCCGTCGACAGTGGACTAGCAGCCGCGCCGCGGATGACACTTGCCGGATCCGCCGCCACCGCCACCATCACCGCTGCCGCTGTCAGTCACGGTGACATTCACCCAATCGGTCATGGGCGAATAACCGGCGTCGTTGGCCGCGGCGATACGGTACCTGAGCTGCTTGGCACCGGAAGCATCGATGTGCGGTGACTGGCTCGCATTGAACGTGGTCGTCCCGCTCCAGCTGCCGGCATTCTTGCCCTTGGTCTTGATCTCCTCGCGCTGGACAACGTAGTAGGTCGCCTCGTCGTCCATCGGCCAGCTCAGCATGGCGGTGCCGTCGCCCTGATCAACCGCTGCCAGCGAAGCCGGCATGTCCGGTGGCGACGGCGGCGGTGGCGGCGGCGGATTCGGCTCCGTGGTCGAACCCGTGAGCGCACTTTGCGCGTTGAGCATGGCGCCCGTGACGGTGATGCCGTTGAGCGCGGCCAGGGGACGCGCGGAGTCGAAGACGCGGTCGATGACCTGTTGTGCCGAGAGACCGGGCTCGACACCGCGCAGCAGCGCGACGACACCGGCGACGTGCGGCGCCGCCATCGACGTGCCGCTCATCCACCAGTACGCGTTGCCCATGTAGGTGCTGGCCACGTCGAAGCCGGGTGCGCCGATGTCGACTGCCGTCGCGCCGAAGTTGGAGAAC
>JASFSD010000288.1:0-4427 GCA_050114575.1 Gammaproteobacteria bacterium
GTCGCCGACCGCCGGGATTCTCCGGAGCCTGCTCGTCATGAGCCCACCGACCGTGTGAAACTCGCGTGTCGGCAGACCAATGTCCAGCAGTTCGCCGATCTCCGCCAGCGGCGTGCTGGCGTCCATGAGCAATATGTCGTCCTGGGTTTCGACGCTTGCGCTTTGCGGGCCGCGAGGGAAGCGTGGACGACTCCCCCGAGCGACATTGCCCAGCAAGAGCGCCATCAGATCTTCTACCGTCACGATCCCGACGGCCGTACCGAACTCGTCGACGGCGACCGCCATGTGGTCGGTGCGAGCGAGCAGAATGGGAAGCAGTTCGTCGAGTCGCTGAATGCTCGAGGCGAAGTGGGCCGGGACGGTGAAGTCTGCTGGACTTTTTGATGCGAACTCGGGATCAATCTCGTCCCATATGCTCCAGGACGCAATCGCAACGATATTGCTGATGTTGCCTTCATAAAGGGGAATTCGTCGATGTCGAGACTCGCGACCCAGAGTCACGAGGTCCTTCATCGAAGCAGTGCCGGGCGCGCCCGCGACGTTGGCCAGCGGAATCATGGCCTCGCCTACTGTCATATCGGATAGCTGAATTGCTCGCTGAATGCGGTTGCGGTCCACAATCTGAGGTTCCGCGATATTCTCAGCGCTTTCGAGCATGAGCCGCAAACGCCTCCGCGTCGCAAACGGGCTGATAACGACCCCCTTTGGTCCGAGGCGTAGGGCAATCTTGCGTCCGACCCAACCGAGTGTGAGCACCACCGGCATCAACAGTGCCCTGAGCAATGCCAATGGCCGCGCCACGGCTGGGGCGATGACATCGGCACGTTGCTGAAACACGCTCTTGGGCACGATCTCGCCGAGAATCAGCATGACGGGGGTGAGCAATAGCGTTGCGTAAAGGTCCCCGCCCGGGCCGAGCAGACCAATCATTACGGCCGTGCCAATCACGGCAAGCAACATCGTGCAGACGTTCGTACCGATCAGTGTTGTTGCCAGCAACGACTCCGGCTTTCGGAACAGGCTCAGCACGACGCCGGCACCCTTGTCGCCGTGATCCGCCTTGCTTCTGAGCTTCAATTTATCGGAGCTGACCAGGGCGATTTCCGAGCCGGAAAAGAACCCCTTGCCGATCAGCAGCAGAACCATCAACGAAATCAGAACGAAAATTTCCATCGCGATTCCTGACCCTCAGTCGTCACTCTGCTCGAGCGCTACGCGTTCCAGCCGCAAACGAGAGATGCGAAATCCCTCCATCTCCAGAACGGTGAGGAGAAGACCTTCGAACTCGACCTCGTCCCCGATCTCGGGGACCCGGCCGAATTGCCTCAACGCCTTGCCGGCAATGGTCGACATGAGCGGGTCTTCGAGCGCCAGGCCCGTGATCTTCCGTATTGCCGAGATAGTGGCACCACCTTCCATCTCGTAGCCATTCTCGACAGGCACGATGCCGGCGTCGCTGCCCGCCGCGCCTTCGAATACGCCGGAGAACAGAAAATTCGTCACGTCCGAGAGTGTGATGATGCCCTCCACGCTACCGTACTCGCTGATGACTAGCGCGGCCCGCGCCTTGCGTTCATCGAGGAAGTCGAGCATTTCGTCGACGCGCTTCGTGGGCGCGACGCAGATGGGCTGGTGCAGCGTGTCGATCAGGTCGTGCCGCTCGTCCAGGTCCAGAAAGTCTTCGACATAGAGAAAGCCGATGACGTTATCCCGATTTCCTCGGTACACAGGCACACGAGTCCGTTTCCTGGCAAGAAACGCAGTTCGAATCTCGTCGTTGCCCAGGGACGCGTCGATAAAGCCAACCTGTGAACGCGGCGTCATGATCTCCCTGACCTCGGTCGCGCCGCCGCTGATCAGGCTCTGGATCAGGGATCTTTCGGTTGCGGTCATTTCGCCGGATTCGATGCCTTCCTCTACGAGGGTCTGGAGATCTTCCAGGTGCAGAATGTTTTCCTTGGTCCTCTCGGGTCCAACGATAAGAGTGGTGATGCGGTCCGCGACCGCGCGCACCACGAACGCCAGAGGTGCAACGGCTCTGACCCAGATGCTGACAGGTCTGGCGACGATGCGCGTGCTGGTCCAGACCGGATTGGTCACTGCGATCGTCTTGGGCGTAACTTCCCCGAACAGCAGAATGAGCGGAATCATTATGAATGCGGCTGCCCATGTCGCAGCTTCGACGCCGAGCAGTTCGACGAGAATCGCCGTCATGTTCGCTGCAGCGGCGATGTTGACGAGCTCGTTGCCGCAAAGGATGGAGACGATTAGCCGGCGCGGTTGCTCCAGCAGTCCGTGCAATACGTTTGCTACGGAGCTTCGTGATCTCGACAGACGCTGGAGATCGAATCGCGATAGGGAGAAGAGAGCCGTTTCGGACCCGGAAAAGAATGCGGAAGCCGAAAAGAGAAAAATCTGCGCCGCAATGCGAGCAAGCATATCGAGCTGGAGTATTCTCGGTAGTTCTTCTGAGAACATGCTTGCTGAGTAAGTCGTTAGCCTCCACGCACCGGCTGGATGCTACCATCCTGACGCGTGCGCTGAGTAATCAGTTGTTCGTTGCCATGGGGCGGTTCCGGTTCTCGTGGGCGCTTCGTGTTTCCGCGTCGTAAATCTCGAGGGAGGGAGTGATGGCCGTAGGACTTCTGCTTCTCGCGATCGCCGTATCGTTCGTGGTAGTTCGAATCGGCGCTGCCGCGCTGGAGCTGACCGGGGTCCCCTGGGATCATGCCAAGTTTCAGGCGCTCTCGGCCTTTACGAACTGTGGATTCACCACGCGGGAATCGGAAGAGGTCACGCGGCACCCCCTGCGCCGTCGAATTGCGACCGTGCTCATCATCCTAGGGAACGCGGGACTTGTCACCACCGTAGCTACGTTCGCCAGCTCTCTGTCACAACCACAACCGGTTCGCATCGCTGGCAACCTCGCGGCGATTGTCATCGGGATAGCGGTAATCGCCTGGCTGATGCAGCTCAAAGTCGTCAGGAAGACCGTGCATGACCAGGCGAGAGACTGGCTCGCCCGCCGCTATCCGGTCGAATCGTGGGAGGCGGAAGATCTGCTGCGGCTGGGAAAGGGGTATGTATTGACCCGGTTCCCTTTGCCAGCGGATTCCCCTGCAGTTCACCGCACGCTGCGCCAGCTGCGACTCAAGCAAAACGGCGTGCAGCTCCTGGCCGTCGAGCGCGCGGGCCATTTCCATGCCGTTCCCCACGGAGATTTCGAGTTGCATGCCGGGGATGAGCTGATCGTCTACGGGGGAGATGCTGAAGTTGAGCGTCTGCTTCGGCCGGGCACAGAGCAGACTCTGCTCCTCGTCGAGGACGCCGCATCGATGGAGTAGCGAATCGGTCAGGGTTGAGTGGCCTTCTTTTCGATCTCGTAGGTAACCGAAATCATCCACGACTCATACGCGGGGTTCATCTCCTGCAGCTGCGCCAGTAACTCCTGCACGTAGACGGTCTCGATCGGCTGGCCGCGGTTGGGCCATATCCGGTACTTGATGCGCAGCAACTCTCGACCGGACTGCAGATGCAGGCGTCCCTCGATGGATGGCTCGGTGATCAGGATGCCCGGGAACTGCTCGTAGATCCCCGTCATCAAGGTCGTGGCGACACGCTCGGCCGCGCGTTGCTCCTCATCGTCCCCGAGCAAGGTCACGTCGACAATGCAACGCACGTAGCCTCGAGGATAATTGATCACGTTGTTGATGGTGCGGTTCGGTATGAAGACGCTGGCGCCCATTGCATTGCGCAGCTCGATGAAACGCATCGTGATCGCCTTCACGATACCCGTCTGTCCGGACACCTCGACCAGATCGCCGACATCGATCAGGTCGGAAAAGATCAGCGTAATTCCGGTAACGACATCCTGCACGACTCCCTGCGAGCCGAACCCGATCGCGAGGCCGACGATCGAGGCGCTGGCGAGATAGGCCGTCAGGGAAACGCCCATTTCCGCCAGGATGAAACCGCCTGCGAGGAAATAGAGCGAGAAAACGACGATGCTGGTCACCAGCGTCCCGATCGTTCGCAGCTTGGCGAAGCGTCTCGTCGTGCCCTTCGACAGGCTCCAGTTGGCAACGCGCTGGATGACTATGACGATACCGTGTGTCAGGGCGGCCAGCACGGCGTAGGCCAGTATGTGGATAGACGTCGGCAGGGATTCGAAAAATTCCAGCATCCAGCTTGTCCTTTGAACTCGAGCGCTCGCGGCGCGCATGCCGGCTTGCGCCAGGCTAACCCTTGCTTTCGAGGGCGTCCTCGCGAAGCCGCTCCTGTTCCCGTTCGATCTGCTCCAGCAGGTGAGACTTCCGGCTCTCGAGCCTGCTCCTCGCGCCCTCGTCGTCCGCACCGGCCGCGGCGGCGCTCTCGGCAAGCGCTTTTTCGATCTTTTCGATCTCCAGCCGCAGCTCTTCGATGGAGGC
>JASFSD010000289.1:0-4405 GCA_050114575.1 Gammaproteobacteria bacterium
AGCGGCGATGCCCAGCCAGCTCATCCAGGCCGGCCCGACGGCCGCGGGATTCGGAGTGACCGGCGTCATTCGATCGGCGTCAGTCGATCGGCGTCAGTCGGCCGGGCCGAAGGCCAGCAGAACGTTGCCCGCGTTGCGGCCGAAGCCGCCGTAGCCCGAGTTGAAATAGAGCATGCCGTCGGCGACGGTGACGCCAGGGCCGTCCATGCTGCCGCCCTTCGCCTCGATTCCGTTGACGGTCTCGAACTCGCGATTCGTATCGAACAGCCAGAGTAACGTGCCGTCCTCGGTCGAGTACGCGCGCATGCCGCCGTCGAGCGAGCCGGAGAAGACGGCGCCCGGAATCAATGTCGTTGCGGCGCCTTGAGCCGGACGGCACTGCGGCGCGTCGGCGCAGAGCGGATCCGTCGGCGGCGCATACCAGGCTTGCTCGCCGCTCGCGAGATCGATTGCATGAATGCCGCCCGGGTTGGCCGAGGTCATATCGGAAACGCCGACGTAGAAATTCTGCCCGTCGGTCGAGCCGCCCCACTGCCCGCCAAGGCCGGTCCCCGCCCCGATGCGGTATTGCCAGACGAGCTCGCCGGTGTCGGCATCGATCGCATAGGTCAGGCCCGACTTCTGCGGCAGCACGAGAAGATCGCGGCCGTCGACGGCAACCAGCGTCGGCGGCGACGAGAAGTCGTGGTCCGGGCCCATGGCCTCGGGACAGAGCGGGTTATCCGGATTCTCGGGCCTGCAGCCGCCGGCCCACTGGTCGTTGGGTGTCACCTGGTTGACCCAGCGATGGGTTCCGGTCGCGAGATCGATCGCGATGACCGCGTCCGTCGTCGGTTGCGGCGGGTCCGCGTAGCCGTTGCCTGTCGCTATATAAAGCGCCTCGCGTGCGGGGTCGATCGTCGGCGGCGCCCAGATGCCGCCGCCGGCCGGCCCGTAGCCGGTGACTCCCTCCGCGTTCTCGCCTCGCGGCTGCGGCTCGTCGATCGTGAAGCTGCGCCAGATCAGCTCGCCCGTGTGCGCATCGAGCGCGTCGATGTGGCCGCGAAACGTGCAGCACTGGCCGTCGACGCGGACGACGCTGCCCTCCTCGTTGAGACCCTGAATCGGCACGTAGACACGGCCATCGTAAACGGCCGGCGGGCCCGTGATGGCCGCGCCCGGATGCGAGTCGAGCTCGACCTTCCAGATCAGCTCACCCGAGCTCGCATCGACGGCATAGGCATTTGCGGTCATGTCGCCGAAATAGGCGGCAAGACCGGCCGTTCCTTCGGCCGTGTCATAGGGGCCGATCACGAGAGCCGTCCGGACCCCGGCATCGGCCTTGAACGTCCAGACCGTGCAGCCGGTTTTCGGGTCGAGGGCATGAACCTCGCCGTTCTCGCTCGCGACGAACAGCCTCCCGCTGACGTAGGTAGGTTGCGCGCGCGCCGAGACGACATCCGCATAACCGAAAGCCCACTTGAGCTCGAGATTCGAAAGGTCGGCAGCCGTCAGCCCGCCGTTAACTGCGAATCGTCTGTTCGCAAGCCCGTTGCCCCAGCCGTTCCAGTCGGTGCGGGGGGCTGGCGATCCGAGCGGAGCCGCGTTCGTGCAGCGGTTGGCGAAGAAGCCTGCGTTGCGGTCGACGGGGCGCCCGGTGATGAACTCCGCGACGGCGATCTGTTCTTCGTCGCTCAGGAGTGCGCCCTGCGGCTGCATCTTGCCGTTGACGAGCGAGTTGACGATGCCACCGGCGGGGAAATCGCGCATGATCTCGATGCCGGGCGCGTCTGCGATATCGGGGTTCCCGTGGCAGGCGGCACAGGTCTGGTCGAACACGGCTTCGCCGTCGGCTGCGGGCTGGCTGAACGCGGGCTGGGCGACGGCCAAAAGCATCAGCCATGCCCCCGGTATCAGGGGTCGACATGTGGCTGGCTTGCGGCATCGATGTGCCGCCGGCATTCGAGACAGACGGGCCGCTGGCATCCGTAATCGAGTCATGCGTGATTGAGTCATGGCGTTGGTTGCGGAACGTCCGCTTTGCTCTTCTGTTACTGTCGCTGAATGATACAAGAGATGCTCAGCGGGCTTGCCGCTGCGTTAGACTCTGGCTTATCCGATGATGGGGGGAGACCGAGAATGACTGATCGCCTTGCATTCAGCCGCTTTGGCGGCATCCGATGGACGGCTGCGCTGATCCTGGCAGGCCTTGCGGCGGGTGCCCAGGCGCAGGAATTGCCCGACGGCTACGTCAGGAACCCGCCGGTCAAACCGGGCCTTGCGCCGAACATGGCGGTCGAAGAGGAACCGACCGTCGCCCACACGTATCAGGTGCGGTTTTCGACCGGCGACGAGGTCCTGTCGGGGCTGACGGATCTGGCCAGGCGGGAAGGCATCACGTCGGCGCAGATCACCGGGCTCGGCGGACTGTCGACGGCGCTGCTCGCCTTCGGCGACCCGTCGATCGGCAGCTTCGTGTTCAAGCTCATACCGGTCGACGAGAAGAGCGAGCTGGTCTCGCTCGATGGCACGATCTCGATGCGCGATGGTGAGCCCTATGTCCACATCCATGCCGTGGTCGCGCTGTCGGACGGCACGACCCGGGGAGGTCATGTGCTCGAGCTGCACGTCGACCCCGTGGCCGAGGTGACGATACTCGCGACGGGAGACTGAGCTCTCAGCCTAATCGCCTTCCGCGGCCATCGCCTCCTTGTTGGAGGTGTAGCCGCTCTCGAGCCAGCCTTTCCAGCGCTCGATGTTGTTGTCGTTGCCGTTGCAGCCGCCATCGCTCGGATTCACGAAGCGGCCGTCACCGAGCAGGGCCCAGCCCATGTGCCCGCCGTTGCGCCCGTCGCGCATCGGGCAGTACATGAGCGTGATGGTGTCGCCGGGCTCGAACGTCGAGCCGAGGATGCCGCGCTGGATCAGGCTGGTCGGGCCTGAGCCCTCGAAGCTCCAGAGCGTCTCGTTGCCGTCGTCATCGGCGATATTGACACGCAGCCACGAATGCGGATTGTTGAACTCCCAGCGGACCACGGTTCCGGTCGTGACGAGCTCCGTTTCCTGGTCGAACTGAGTGAACGAGTGATGCGCGGCGGCCGCGAATGCAGCCAGCATGCCGCCCACGAACACCGCAAGAGTCTTGATTCGTTTCGACATCGACTATCTCCCTAGTCCGTTTCCAGCGTCACGTTGTAGATCGGATCGAAAGACTGACCCGGCAACTCCGGAAACAGCGTGAAACCTCTTGGATCGACGAAGCCCTCTTCGCCCGGCAGGCGATAGGTCGTGCCACCGTCCTCGTCCATGACGGCGTTGTTGGTGCTCTCGCACTCCCAGTGCGTCACGCGATAACCGGCTTCCTCGAGCGCCGTAGCGTGGCGAAATGCGTAGACGGCATGAACCGGCTTTTCGAAGGCGAAAGCATCGTAAAACGTCACCTGGACCTCGAGCCGCTCGACACCGTCCGGATACTGCTTCAGCTCCCAGACCTCGACGGACTCGAACTGGTTGCTCGTCATCGGCGCCCAGCGAGTGAAGTCGGCGGGATACAGATCGACCGTGTTCGTGATCAGGCGATCGCCATCCCAGAACCCGATCGTGTCGCCGTACCAGGAGTGCGTGCCGAGCAGATTGATGTGCTCCTGGCCGATATAGACGCGGCGGGTACCGCTCGCGTAGTCGTTGATCTGATAGGAAATCTGCGGGAGATTGATGAACTCGTGAGAGTACGGCTCGAGCAGCCAGCGCGGATAGCCCGGCGGCTCGCAGTGTGTCAGACGGTCGTACTGGACCTGACCGAGCTCGGTCTGCTGCCGCCAGCGTTCCTTGTAAGCCACTTCGTATTCGGGCGTCAGCACGCCTTCGCGAACGTGGCCCGAGAAATAGGACTCGCCTGCGGGGTATTCGATGAACGCGTCCATCATCGTGTTGCCGGCCGTGTTCCAGAGACCGTCCCAGCGCGGCAGCGTATCGAACGTGTGATTGGTCGGCTCGCCGGCCTGCTCGAGCAGCCAGGCATAGTGCTCGGCCGAGGTCTCGAACTCGACCGGCGGCGGCATGGTCTCGAGCGGCGGTCCGTAACCGGCGCCGAACTGGGCCGATGCCGCCATTGGCAATGCGAGCGCGATCGCGGCCACCTGCGTCGGGATATTTTTTCTGCTCATATTCTCCCCCTGGAATTCCTCAGCCGCCGAGCGCTCATGGCGTGTACCAGATCGGCGACGAATAGGCGCGTTCCTGCAGCGTCGCCACCTGCCCCGTCTCGCTGACGTCGATGCCGAGCGCGAGCGCGTCGTAGAGCGAATGTCTGGGCGTCGGTATCTCGATGACCCGCACGTAATAGAAAGCGAGCTCACCGCGATCGAAATCGGGGTCTTCCCAGACGGTCGTGAACTGCGTTGCGCCCGTCGAGTTGTCGTAGAAG
>JASFSD010000290.1:0-4392 GCA_050114575.1 Gammaproteobacteria bacterium
AGCCGATCGCGAAGCTGAGCGCATGCCGGCGAATCTCGCGCGCCAGCACAACTCGCCTCGCCGGCGTCAAACGCTTGGAGTCCTTGAGCCCCTCGATTGGCCGGCGCGGATCGAGGATGACAGCAGCTGCGACGACGGGGCCCGCGAGCGGCCCGCGACCGACCTCGTCGACGCCTGCGATGAGCTCACCCGAGACGTCCGCGCCAGTCGCATCGCCCGACGATCTCATGCCGACCCCGCTTTGCCTTCAGCCAGCGCGAGCACGGCCTTCGCCGCGAGGGCGCTACCGCCCTGACGCAGCTGCTCGTGGAGCGAGCGCATGATCCCGGACCGGCGCTCGTCGTCGGCGCCGGCCTCGAATGCTTGCTGCAGCGCCGGCCCGAGCACGTCCGGCCGGACCTGCTCCTGCACGAACTCCGGCGCGAGCTCCTGATCCGCGAGCAGATTGGGCAGCGAGTAATGCGGCAGTTTCTGGATACCCATGCGGCTGAACATCCAGTACGAAAAGGCCGACATCCGGTACGCGACGACCATGGGCCTGCGCAGCAGCATGGCTTCGAGCGTCGCGGTCCCCGATGCGGTCAGCACGACGTCGGCGGCGCTCATGACCTCCCGCGCGCGACCGACGAAGCAGCGAAACGCCCGAGCGGCGGTGACTCCGCCAGTCCGGCTCGCCCATTCCTCGCTGAGCCCCTCGTGAGCGATCGCAACGGCGACTTCGAGACCCGCGATGCGATCGGCGAGCCACGCCGCGGTTTCCGCGAACGGCCGGGCGAGCCGGCTGACCTCGCCGCGTCGACTGCCCGGCAGCACGGCGAGCACCGGCTGGTCGGGGGCAAGCCCGAGGGCGTCGCGACTCGCGGCCCGGTCGATCACGAGCGGGATCTCGTCGGCGAGCGGATGGCCGACGAACCTGGCTTTGACGCCATGCTCGGCATAGAAATCGGTTTCGAAGGGCAACACGCAGAGCACCTCGTCGACGGATTGCGCGATGCTCTTGACGCGCGACTGCCGCCAGGCCCAGACCTGAGGGCTGACATACTGCACGGTCCGGATGCCGGCCGCTTTCAATCGGCGCGCGAGCGGCAGATTGAAGTCCGGCGAATCGATTCCACAAAAGACGTCGGGCGGATCGGCGAGCAGTCGCTCGGCGAACTCCCGGCGCAGCTTGAGCAACCGCGGCAGATGCCTGAGGACCTCGGCCAGACCCATGACCGACAGCGCTTCGGTGCGGTACCAGGCATCGCAGCCGGCCGCCCGCATGGCGGGCCCGGCGATACCGAAGAACTCGCAGGCTTCGGCCCCGGAGCGCTCGGCCTCGATGGCATGGATCAAACCTGCGCCCAGGGCGTCGCCCGAGGATTCACCGGCCGCGATTGCGATGCGCACTCGGGTGCCGCCCCGGTCAGTCTGACCGGGACATCAACGGACGAGCCCCCGGGTTCCGCTCCTGAGCGACGCAACGAAGCGGCCGACCCGCTCGTCGGATTCGCTTTGGGCTTTGAGCGCCGCGATCGCCTCGTCGAGAGTCAGGCCCTGACGGTAGACCGTTCGATACGCCTCGCGGACCTCCCGGACCTGTTCCGGCTTCCAGCCGCGACGCTTGAGCCCCTCGACATTGATACCCCTGGGCTCGGCCGGCCTCCCCGAGACAATGGTGTAGGCCGGAACGTCTTTGGTGACGTAGGTGAACATGCTCGTCAACGCATTCTCGCCGATCCGGCAGAACTGGTGCACGGCCGTGAAGCCGCCGAGAACGGCGTAGTCTTCGACATGCACATGGCCTGCAATCGACGCATTGTTGGCGAAGATCGTATAACTGCCGACGACACAATCGTGAGCGATGTGGGAGTACGCCATGATCCAGTTGTCGTCGCCGACGCTGGTGACGCCCTCGTCCTGCTCCGTGCCCCGATTGATCGTCGTGTACTCACGGATCGTGTTGCGATCGCCGATGCGAAGCTCGGTTCTTTCCCCGGCGTATTTCTTGTCCTGGGGGTCGTCGCCGATCGAGGCAAACTGGTAGATGTGATTCTCGCGGCCGATCGTGGTCGGCCCCTTGATCACGACATGGGCCTCGATCGTCGTCCCGGCACCGATCTCGACGTCGGGGCCGATGATGGCGCATGGGCCGACCTTGACGTCGTCGTGCAGCCGCGCCTCGGGCGAAACCACTGCACGCTCGTCGATCAAGGCTCTTTCCTGGTGACCATCACGACTTCCGCCGTCGCGGCCAGCTGCCCGTCCACCTCGGCGACGCACTCGAACCGCCAGAGTGCACGGCGGCGCTTCTTGAGCTCGGCCTTCAAGATCAGCTGATCACCCGGCGTCACCGGGCTCTTGAAACGAACGTTCTCGAGACCCGCCAGCAGCAGGATCGTCACGTTTTCAGCCTCGTCCCTGGCTGTTTCCCAGGCCAGTATGCCGGCGGCCTGAGCCAGCGCCTCGACGATCAGCACGCCGGGCATGACCCGATACTGCGGAAAGTGCCCGACGAAGTGCGCCTCGTTGATCGAGACGTTCTTGATCGCCGTGATGGACTCACCCTCGGTCACACTGGTGACGCGATCGACGAGAAGAAAAGGAAATCGATGGGGCAAGCGAGCGATAATTCCTTCGATATCGATCGCGGGATGGTCAGTCATTGTCCGATGTTCTTCCTGCCAGTTGTTCGACCTGACGCTCCAGCGACTTGAGACGATCGTGGATCGAATCGAGCTGCCTGAAGCGTGCCGCGTTGCGGCGCCATTTTGACGCTTCCTCGGCCGGCAGGCTACCGCCGTAGACGCCGGGTTCCGTGACCGACTTGGTGACGATGCTTGCAAACGTGAACATGGCGTCGTCACAGATCGACAGATGCCCGACCATGATCGCGGCGCCGCCGACCTTGCAGCGCTTGCCGATGACGGTGCTGCCGGCCGCACCGGACATGGCGGCCATGACCGTGTGCGCTCCGACGCGGACGTTGTGCGCGATCTGAACGTGATTGTCGAGCTTGACGCCTTCCTCGATCACGGTGTCTTCGATCGCGCCGCGGTCGATAGTCGTATTGGCGCCGATCTCGACGTCGTCACCGACGGCGACGCTGCCGAGCTGCGGCACCTTGATCCAACGCCCTTCATGCTCGGCAAAACCGAACCCGTCGGCCCCGATAACGGCGCCTGAATGAACGATGCAGCGGGCGCCGATGCGGACTCTGTCCCCGACACTGACCAGCGGTGCAATCGACGTTCCGGGCCCCACCGAGGCGCCTGACCCGATGACGGTGCCGGCGCCGATGATGACGTGGTCGCCGATCGAGACATCGGCTCCAATGACCGCCTGCGGCCCGATTTCGGCGCTGGCCGCGACCGCGGCGCTCGGATCGACACTGGCTGTGGGATCGATGCCCGGCTGCGGCGCCGGACGCGGATGGAGCACTGACGCCACCTGCGCATAGACGGCGTAAGGATTGTCGCAAACGAGACACGGGACCGGCGAGTCCGTGGCGGCGGACTCGGCGAGGATTACTGCGCCGGCGCGCGTCGTTGCCAGCTGACTCTTGTAGAGCGGGTTGGCGAGGAAGCTGATGCAATCCGGCGTCGCTGAGCCCAGTGTTGCGACTCGGCTGACCTCGGTGGCGCCGTCACCGACCACGCGGCAATCGAAACGCGACGCGAGCTCGTCCAGCGTCGCCGACATCGAACGGCCTATTCTTCGGTAGCGCCTTCCGCGGCGGGCGGGACGGCAATGCCCGCCGAGATGGCCTCGTAGACGGCCGCCGTGATGTTGACGACGTCGCTGGCGTAAACGGCTTCGGTGACGATCAGGTCGTAATCGTTGAGCTCGGCGTAAGCCTGGACCTTCTCCAGGAGCTCCACCTGCAGCTCACTGAGCAGCTCGTTCTGCCGGATCTGCAGGTCTTCCTGCAGCTCGGCGCTGCGCCGCTCCAGATCGCGCTGCATCTGCGTCAGCTCTCGGGCCAGCGACTCCCGCTCGGCCTGGCCCATGACGTCCGAGTCGCGCTCGAAAGTCTCGACCTTCTCGGTGTAGTCGCCCTGCATCTCCTGGAACGCCGTGTCGCGCTGAGCGAACTCGTCTCGGAGCTGCTGATTGATTGCCGGAATCTGCGGAGCGTTCTGAATAATGGCATTGATATTGATATAGCCAATCTTGAAATTCGATTGCGCCTGTGCCGCTCCGCTCGCTGCGAGCAACAGCAACGCACCAAAAAACCCGACGGCTGTTTGCGTCCTTGTCATGTAATACATCTCCGACGGTCAAAATGCATTCTTGACCGTGAATTGAAATTCCTCGGTTTGATCGGCGTAAAAGCGATCCGTTTCTTTATCGGCATTCAGCGGAACGGCGTAACTGAACTGAAGCAACCCCATAGGAGAAAGCCATTCGACG
>JASFSD010000291.1:0-4391 GCA_050114575.1 Gammaproteobacteria bacterium
TTTCGAAGAAAAGGGCTCTGACCCCTCTTGAAGCTCAACCCAGCGCCGCGAGTGCCTTGACGAGCTCGGCGCGCAGCGCCGGCGGGACCCGATCGCTGTATTCGTCGAGGTATTCGTCAATGGCGTTCATCTCGGCGCGCCAGCTGGCGTTGTCCACCGCGAGCAGCCGCTCGAGCGTCTCGGCGGGGACGTCGATGCCCTCGAGGTCGATGTCGTCGGGCCTGGGCAGAAAGCCGATCGGCGTTTCGACGGCGTCGGCTTTGCCTTCGCAGCGGTCGATGATCCATTCGAGAACGCGCAGGTTCTCGCCGAACCCGGGCCAGAGGAAGCGCCCGTCGGCGTCGCGGCGGAACCAGTTAACGTGGAAGACCTGCGGCAGCTCGATGCCGCGGTCGCCGAAGCTGAGCCAGTGCGCCCAGTAGTCGGCAAAGTTGTAACCGCAGAACGGCTTCATCGCCATCGGGTCGCGGCGAACGACGCCGACCTTGCCGGTGGCGGCGGCCGTGGTCTCCGAGGCGACGCTGGCGCCGATCAGGACCCCATGGCTCCAGTCTCTCGCCTGATAAACGAGTGGCGCGAGCTCGCGGCGGCGGCCGCCGAAGACGATCGCGGAGATCGGCACGCCCTCGGGCGCGTCGGCGAGTGACGAGTAGCTCGGGTTCTGCGTCGCGCTGACTGTAAAGCGCGAATTGGGGTGCGCGGCCGGGCCGTTCCCGTTGTACGGCTCGCCCTTCCAGTCCGTGACCGGCTCGCCCGTCTCTTTGTCCTCCCACCACGGCTCGTTGTCGGCCGTGACCGCGACGTTGGTGAAGATCGTGTCGCGCTCGATCATGTCATAGGCGTTGCGATTGGTTGCGCGGTTCGTTCCCGGCACGACGCCGAAGAGACCCGCCTCGGGATTGATCGCGCGCAACTTGCCGTCCTCGCCCGGCTGCAGCCAGGCGATGTCGTCGCCGAGCGTCCAGACCTTCCACCCGGGCATCGTCTCCGGCGGAATCAGCATGGCGAGGTTGGTCTTGCCGCACTGCGACGGAAATGCGCAGGCGAGGTAGTGCGTTTCACCGGCCGGGTTCTCGACGCCGACGATCAGCATGTGCTCGGCGAGCCAGCCCTCCGTGCGCGCCTGGTAGCTCGCAATACGCAGCGCATGGCACTTCTTGCCGAGCAGCGCGTTGCCGCCGTAACCGGAGCCGTAGCTCATGATTTCGAGCTCCTCGGGGAAATGCATGATGTAGCGCCGGTTCGGATCGAGCTCGCCGATCGAGTGCCAGCCCTTGACGAAGCTGCCATCCTTTTCGATCCGCGCGAGCGCATCGTCGCCCATGCGCGTCATGAGCTTCATGTTGGCCGCGACGTAGGCGCTGTCGGTGATCTCGACGCCGGTCCGCGAGAACGGGGAATCGATCGGCCCCATGCAGTAGGGGATGACGTAAAGCGTCCGTCCCCGCATGCAGCCGTCGAAGAGCTTGCGCATCCGCGTGCGCGCCTCGTCCGGCGCCATCCAGTGATTGTTCGGGCCTGCGTCCTCTTCTTCCTCGGTGCAGACGAACGTCAGGTGCTCGACGCGGGCGACGTCGTCGGGATCGGAGCGGTGCAGGTAACAGCCGGGATAGGTGTTCTGATTGAGCTCGAGCAGCGTGCCGTCCACGAGCATTTGCGAGATCAGGGCCTCGTACTCTTCGTCGGTGCCGGTGCACCAGTGGATATTGTCCGGTTGTACGAGCGCGGCCACCTCGGCGACCCAGTCGCTGAGCGGCTTAAGGCGAGTAGTCATGAATTTTTGTCTTTTTTCGCGAGGAAGGGGAAACCCCTAATTATATCGGCCCGGGAGAAAATGCCCAAGGCGACATAAGCGAGGCGGTCGATGCAGTCCGAGCCGATTCAGCCCAGGCCAATTGAGTATAGTGTCGCGATGTCGGAGCTCGCAGACGTTTTCTCGCCCGAAGGCCTGCTGGCCAGCCATCTCGCGGGTTTCAGCTACCGCGAGCCGCAGGCGCGCATGGCCGAGCTCGTCGGTCGGGCGATCGGCCGCGGCGAGCATGCCGTACTCGAGGCCGGGACCGGAATCGGCAAGACCTTCGCTTATGTCGTGCCGATTCTGCTGTCGGGTCAGTCGGCCATCATCTCGACCGGAACCAAGACGCTGCAGGATCAGCTCTTCGCCCGCGACCTGCCGGCGCTCGGCCGCGCGCTCGGCCGCCCGGTCGACGTGGCGCTGCTCAAGGGACGCGCCAATTACCTGTGCTGGCATCGACTCAAAGCCGCGCGTGAGGACGGCCGGCTCAAGGCATCGCTGCGCTCCGATATCGATTCGATCGCGCGCTGGGGGCGCACGTCCGACAGCGGCGACCTGACCGAAATCGGCGACCTCGAGGAAGACTTCAGGCTCAAGGCCCGTGTCACCTCGACCATCGACAACTGCCTCGGCAGCCAGTGCGAGGAGATCGAGGATTGCTTCGTGCTCAAGGCGCGTCGTCGAGCCCAGGCGGCGACAGTCGTGATCGTCAATCATCATCTGCTGCTCGCGGATCTCAGCCTCAAGCAGGCCGGGTTCGGCGAGCTGCTGCCGGGCGTCGATTGCGTGGTCGTCGACGAAGCGCATCTTCTGCCGGAGATCGCGCAGCAGTTTTTCGACGTCAGCGTCTCGAGCCGGCAGCTGACGCGGCTCGGCCACGACATCGTCGACGAGGCGCACTCAGCCGGTGTCGGGCGCGAGCTCGAGGGCGACGCGCTCGCGCTCGCGAAAGGTGTCGCGAGCCTGGTTCCCGAAGCGGGCCGAATGGCCGGGCGCCGGCCGGGCGTGCCGTCGCGTCTGGAGTCGGAGCTCGCCGGCTTCGGCGAAAACCTGAATGCGCTCGCCGACAAGCTCGAGGGCTTCGAGGCCGACGCCGGCCTCGCCCGCTGCCGCGAGCGCTGCCTCGAGGCGGCAGCCAGGCTCGATCAGGTTCTCAAAGGCGATCTCGAGGAAGGGCTCAAGTGGTTCGATGCCTCCGAGCAGTCGTTTGCAGCGCACTTCACGCCGTTCGATGTCGGCCGGCTCCTGGCCGAGCGCTTCGCCGACCAGGGCGGCAGCTGGGTGTTCACGTCGGCAAGCCTCGCTGTCGGCGAGGAGTTCTCGCATTTCAACGACCGGCTCGGGATCGAGCCCGACATCGAAGCGGCATTGCCGAGCCCGTTCGATTACGAGAACCAGGCCGCGCTCTATCTGCCGCCCGATCTGCCGGAGCCGAGTGACCCCGAGCACACCGAGTTGCTGCTCGCGGCCGTTTATCCGCTGATCGAGGCGGCGGGCGGCGGCGTCTTTGCGCTCTTTACCAGCCATCGCGCGCTGGCGACCGCCGAGCGCTGGTTCAGCCAGCGGCGCCTGCCCGGTCCCTTGTTCGTCCAGGGTGCGGGCGCGAGGAGCCGCCTGCTCGACGACTTTCGTCGTGCCGGCAGCGGCGTGCTGCTCGGCACGGGCAGCTTCTGGCAGGGCGTCGACGTCAAGGGGCCGGCGCTGCGCATGGTCGTCATCGACAAGCTGCCATTTGCTGTCCCGAGCGACCCTCTGGTCCAGGCGCGGATCGAGGCGATCCGGCGCCGCGGCGGCGATGCGTTCAGCGGCTTTCAGCTGCCCGAAGCCGTGCTCGCGCTGAAGCAGGGCGTCGGCCGGCTGATCCGCGACTTCGACGACCGCGGGATGGTCGTGCTCGGCGACCCGAGGTTGCGCTCGAAGGGCTACGGCCCAGTCTTTCTGAACAGTCTGCCGCCGTTCGCGCAGCTCGACGACCCGGCGGCCGCCGCGCGCTTCGCCGCCTCGCTCAACGTGGCGGCCGAGGCGATGACGGCGTGAGCGCGGCTAAGCTGCTCGCTATCGAGACGTCGACTGCGACCGGAACGGTCGCGCTCGGTGTCGGTGACGACGTGTTCGAGCGGACGATTCCGACGGCGCGCGAGCAGACCGACCGCGTCTTAGGCTACGTCGACGAACTGCTGGACGAGGCCGGAATCGAGCTCGATGCGCTCGATGCACTGGTCTTCGGCCGGGGCCCGGGTTTGTTCACGGGCTTGAGGGTGGCGGCGGCCGTCGCGCAGGGGCTGAGCCTCGCGTCCGGCGTTCCGATCGTGGCCGTCTCGAGCCTGGCGGCGCTGGCCCAGGCCGGGTTCGAGCGGAATGACACGAGCATTGCGGCAGCGGATGCTGCGGCCGCCGAGACCGCCGAGACCGCCGAGACCGCCGGGACCGCCGGGACCGCTGAGACCGCCGGGACCGCCGAGACCGCCGGGACCGCCGGGACGGCCACGGGCGCCGCGGCGAGTCCGGCGCCGGAGGCACCTTCGCTCGCGCTCTGCTGCGTGGACGCGCGCATGGGCGAAGTCTATTCCGCATGCTTCGAATGGTCGGGCGGTCT
>JASFSD010000292.1:0-4384 GCA_050114575.1 Gammaproteobacteria bacterium
GCCCAGGTTTCCGCAAACACCGTCGAGCGGTTGAGCCACGGATTGCTTGCCGGAATCGAGCCATCGCGATTAATGTGCATCACGCGACCGGTGAAGTTGCGGCGCTCGTCCGGGTTATCGAGGAACGGATGCTCCATCCCGTCGAGCTTGGATGCGTAGAGCCAGAAGCGATCAGCCCCTGAAATGAAGAGGCTGCCATCGGCGGCGACCACCATCCGCCGTTCGCCGACGCCTTCGCCGATGACTTCGACGTTCTCCAGCCGCCGAGCGTTATTGCTGAGCCGTGCGCGGGCGACGCGCTCCCGGCCAATTTTCATTGTCCTGCGCTCGGCCAGCGAGGCCGCCCACACTCTCTCGTAAAGATTTTCGAGCGGCCAGGGGCCGGCGGGCTCGCCGACGGGCGGCGCGAGATAGGTGAAGTAAATCGTCCGGTTTTCAGCGAAATCCGGGTCGAGCACGACTTCGTGCAGCCCCTCCGCCCCAACCGATCGAACACCGGGCACTCCCTCGATCGGACGGGAAACCGTGCCACTGGCCTCGACGACCCGCATCGTTCCCCCGTTCTCGGTCACGAGGAAAGTGCCGTCCGGCAGAAACGCGAGCGACCAGGGCGAGCTCAGACCGTCCGCCACGATCTCGGTCGCGAATGGCGCGGAGGGTGCCGGCGCCGGTGCATGGGTCTGTTCGGGGAACGCGGGCCGGGGCTCGGGCGACTGCGCGACGACGATACCGGTCGCCGCGCACATCAGGATCAGTACGAAGACACTGCGCATGAAGACCCTCCCCCCTTCGGCGTCGCAGAGTGCGTCAGCAGATTCAACAACACCTGGGGGTCAATCACAAGGAGCACACCGCCCGCCCCGCCGCGCGGGCGAGACACGGGCCCGGACGAATGGGTTAGCTCAGCTGCTTCACCATCAGAACCGCATCGCCCGTGTAATGAATCAATGGATGCGGCACGATGCCTTCGCGCGCGACTTCGCGATAACCCAGGCGGTCATAGAGCCGCTTCGCACCTTCGTTCTGCTCGAACACGATGAGGCTGAGCCTCTCGAAGCCCTTTTCGCGTGCCTGCTGCTCGGCGAGCTCCATGAGGCGCGTCCCGATGCCGAGGCCTCGATACTCGGGGAACAGCGCGACGCCGCAAACGTAATAGCTATTGTCCTCTTCGAGCCGGGCGTACGGGCGCAGCACCGGATCATCGGGTTCCTCGCCGCCGGGCTCGACATGCATCGGAAACGCAACCAGCATGCCGGCAACGCCCCCTTGCATCTCGACGACGGTGCAGTTCTCGTAGCTGAAAGCCGTGCCCTCGCGCTCGTAGCGCTGCCGCCCCACCTCGAGCAGGTCCTGACCGGGCTCGGCCAGTTGCGTCCAGATGTAGTCGGCTACGCCGTCGGACGAGATGCTGTAGAGCGCAGCAATCGCGCCGCAGTCTTCCTTGCGGGCGGGACGAACGATTGGCTCCACCTGCAGTTCCTCTCGAACCGATCAGCCGCCGGCGGCCTCGAGCGCGGCACGCTCGAGCTTCGCCCAGGTATCGCGCAGCGTGACGACACGGTTGAAGACCGGCCGGCCGTCGCTGCTGAGCCTGGGATCGACATAGAAATAGCCCTGGCGCTCGAACTGAAACCGCTCTCCGCCCCCCGCATCGATCAGGCCGGGCTCGAGCATCGCGCCCTCGACGACTCGAAGCGATTCCTCGTTGAGAATATCCTCCACCGAGTCGTCGGCCGCGGGACTCGGCACCTTGAAGAGCCGGTCGTAGAGCCGGACCTCGGCCGGCCTCGCGTGCGCGGCGGAGACCCAGTGAATCGTGCCTTTGACCTTGCGCTCGGCATCCTTGCCAGTGCCGCTGCGCGTCTCGGGATCATGGCTGCAGTAGACCGTCGTGACTCGGCCGTCGGCATCCTTCTCGATGCGCTCGCATTTGATGATATAGCCGTAGCGCAGTCGAACCTCGCCGCCAGGTTTCAGCCGAAAGAACTTGCGGGGCGCCTCTTCGAGGAAATCGTCCCGCTCGATCCAGATCTCGCGCGAGAACGGTATCGTCCGCGTGCCGAGCTCCGGACGATTCGGATGATTGGCTGCCGTCAATTCCTCGACCTGGCCTTCAGGATAAGTCTCGATCACGACCTTGAGTGGATCGAGCACGGCAAAGCGACGCTCCGCGTTTTCGTTGAGGTCGTCGCGAATGCAGCTCTCGAGTGAGCCGAGCTCGATCAGGTTGTCCTTGCGCGTCACGCCGACCCGGCGCATGAACTCCCGGATCGATTCGGGCGTATAACCGCGGCGCCGGAAGCCCGCGAGCGTCGGCATACGCGGATCGTCCCAGCCGTCGACATGCGCCTCGTCGACTAGCTGCTTGAGCCTGCGTTTACTCATGACCGTGTACATGAGATTGAGCCGCGAGAACTCGGTCTGCTCCGGCTGATGCGGCACCGAGGTGTTCTCGACGAGCCAGTTGTAGAGCGGCCGGTGGTCCTCGAACTCGAGCGAGCACAGCGAATGCGTCGTGCCCTCGATCGCATCGGACAGCGTATGCGCAAAATCGTACATCGGGTAAATGCACCAGGCGTCGCCCGTTCGCTGATGGGGTACGTGCCGGATCCGGTACAGCGTCGGATCCCGCAGATTGATGTTCGGCGAAGCCATGTCGATTCTCGCGCGCAGCACGCATTCCCCGTCGGCGAACTCGCCGGCGCGCATGCGCTCGAACAGCGCGCGATTCTCTTCGGGGCTCCGGTCGCGGTGGGGACTGTCGGTTCCAGGCTCGGTCAGCGTCCCGCGTGAAGTTCGGATTTCTTCCGCCGACTGGTTGTCGACGTAGGCCTTGCCGTTGTCGATCAGCTCGACGGCGAGCTCATACAGCGTGTCGAAATAGTCGGAGGCGTGACGCAGATTGTCGTTCCAGTCGAACCCCAGCCATTTGACGTCGGCCAGGATCGCATCGACGAACTCCATGTCTTCCTTGACCGGATTGGTGTCGTCGAAACGCAGAAAACACTGGCCGTCGAACTCTTCCGCGATACCGAAATTGATACAGATCGCCTTGGCATGGCCGATATGCAGGTAGCCGTTCGGCTCCGGCGGAAATCGCGTCTGCACGCGGCCGTCATGCTTGCCAGCGGCAATATCCGCCGCCACGAGCTGCCGCAGAAAGTCGGCACCGGGTTTTCGCTCTTCGTCCATGGGCGCGCATTGTCGGTCAAAGCGCGGGGCGAAGCCACTTCCGCGACTTGACGCGACGCCAGCTCGAGTCAGAATGAATTCTTCGACCGATAGAGATCACGCGATGAAGCGACGCGCCATTCTGTATGGTGGTCTCGGCGCAGTGGCTGGCTGCAGCCAGGCCGGTGACGACGCATTACGCCAGAGCTCGAGCGAGACTCACAGCTGGCGTATGGTCACGTCGTGGCCGCCGAATTTTCCGGGCTTCGGCGCCTCCGCCAATCGGCTGGCCGAACGAATAGGCGAGCTGTCGGACGGCCGCATCGACATCGAGGTGTTCGCCGCCGGCGAACTGATCCCGGCGTTCGAAGTCTTCGATGCGGTCGCGCGCGGCTCGATGCAGATGGGCCACAGCTCACCCACCTACTGGCGCGGCACACTGCCGGCCGCACCGATCTTCTCCAGCGTCCCCTTCGGCATGCTGGCCACCGAGCACAAAGCCTGGATGGATCATGGCGGGGGTCTTGCGCTCTGGCGCGAAATCTACGGCGCTCAGGGAATCGTGCCGTTCGTCGCCGGCAACACGGGCGCCCAGATGGGCGGCTGGTTCAACACCGAGATCAATTCGATGGAAGATCTCGTCGGGCTCAAGATGCGCATATCGGGGCTCGGCGCCGAGGTCATCCAGCGCGCCGGCGCCGTGGCCGTCAGCCTGCCCGGCGCAGAACTCTTCACGTCGCTTGCGACCGGCGTCATCGATGCCACCGAATGGAACGGCCCCTTCAACGACATGGCCTTCGGGCTGCAGGAAGTGGCGAGTTACTACTATTACCCGGGCTGGCACGAGCCGTCGGGCGTCCTCGAAGCCCTGATTTCGGCAGACGCCTACGAGGCCTTGTCTCCGCACCTGCGCAGCGTCGTCGATGCCGCCTGCCGAACCGAGGCCGATTACGTCATCGGCGAGTTCGCCGCGCGCAATCAGCAGGCGCTGCGCACGCTCACCGACGAGCACGGAATCGAGCTCCGCCGGTTTCCGACGGAAGTGCTGACGGCGCTCAGAGCCATCAGCGTCGACGTCATGCAGAAGCTCGCGGCCGCGGACAGCGACCTCAATCGCGCCTATACCTCCTACCGTGCCTATGCCGACTCGATCGGCGCCTGGCACGAAATCAGCGAAGGCGCCCACACGGGCATCCGTCGCGGCTAGGCGATG
>JASFSD010000293.1:0-4366 GCA_050114575.1 Gammaproteobacteria bacterium
GAGGACCCGAGGCTGGCGCCGGGTCAGCCGATTCCGCAGGCCGAGCTCGAGCCATTCATCGACGGTTTTGTCACTGCCAGAGTGATCGCGAACCGCATCGTCGGCGCCACGGTTGCCGTGGTGCAGGACGGCGAATTGAGGTTAGCCAAGGGTTACGGCTTCGCCGACCTCGAAACCGGCCGCCGCGTCGATCCCGACGAGACGCTGTTCCGCATCGGATCGATCACCAAGACTTTCACCTATATCGCCGCTATGCGCCTGGTCGAGGCTGGCCAGCTGTCGCTCGACGATCCCGTCAACGATCACTTGCGAGCCGAATTGCGAGTTCCGGATGACGGCTTCGACGAGCCGATTCGGATTCGCGATCTCATGACGCATCAGCCCGGCTTCGAGGATCGTGCCCTCGGCGTTCTTTTCGCCAGAGAGCCGGCTGACATACGCCCGCTGCCGCGCTCTGGTTGGGGAGTCTGGCGAGCTTCGGCCTGTTCGGCGCCGGCGCCGCGGCGAACCAGAACGATCTCGTCTACAACTGGCCGACGACATCGATTGTTCTGGCCTCAACGCTCGCGCTGGTGGCCAGTCTCGTGAGTTGGATCGCAGTGGTTCCCGTTCCCGCCGTCTGGAGCGGAGGCAGCGGCTGGACCGTCTGGAGAAAAACCCGCTACAGCGCTGCGGTCGCCGTTTTCGGCGCGCTCGGACTGCTCCTCGTCAGCTGGGGGCCTTGCAGCCCTGGAACCCGTAAACGGCCGTAAGGTCGGCGCCGGAAGGAGAAGAACGCCGTTCAACCATGCACATCCTGATCGCAGCTACCGGGAGTTACGGGGACGTTTACCCGTTTGTCGGCCTCGGCCGGGCGCTGAAAGCACGTGGCCACGAGGTGGAACTATGCACAAACGAACATTTCCGCCACTCGGCCGAGGCCGAGGGGCTCGGGTTCGTCCCGGCGGGCAGCGCAGAGTTCTACGAGGAAACGATTCGGAATCCCGACCTGTGGCATCCGACGCGCGGCATTCGGATCGTCTTTGGCACGGTGGCCAGGTACCTGCCGCTCGGTTACAAGGTGCTGAGCCGGCACTACCGTAAGGGCGAGACGCTGCTGGTGGCGTCGACGCTCGCGCTGGGCGCGCGCGTGCTGCAGGAGACTACCGGCGGCAAGCTCGTCAGCGTGCATCTTGCGCCCAATGTCTTTCGCTCCGACGAGGACGCGATTCAGTCCGTCAAAGGACCAGTATTGGCGCGCGCGCCGAAGTGGGTGCGGCGTTGCGCCTGGTGGTTGGCCGATCGGGTCGCGATCGACCCGATGATCGCGCCGGCACTGAACGAGTTTCGCGGGCAGTTCGGTCTCGCTCCCGTCAGGCGCGTCTTCCGCGATTGGATCCATTCGCCGGATCGCGTCATCGGGCTGTTTCCGGACTGGTTTGCGCCAAAGCGCCCGGGTTGGCCAGAGCAGACCCGTCTAGTGGGCTTTCCGCTGTATGACGCCGCTGCGCACGAGCCGCTGCCGGACGATCTGGAGTGCTTTCTCGGGGCGGGCGACGCCCCTGTGCTGTTCGCGCCGGGCTCGGCGAACACGACCGCGCGTGAATTTTTTGCAACTTCGCTTGCGGCCTGTGAGCGGGCGGCGCGACGGGCCGTCTTCGTCAGTCGCTATGGCAACCAGATACCGGTCGAACTGCCGGTTTGGGCGCGTCATTTCGACTATCTGCCATTCTCACAGGTGCTGCCGCGCTGCAGCGCGTTCGTCAGTCACGGCGGTATCGGCAGTGTCAGCCAGGGCTTTCGGGCCGGTGTGCCGCAGATCATCCGCGCTATGGGTTTCGATCAGTTCGAAAACGGCTGGCGCGCCGAGCAGCTCGGTGTTGCGAAGCTGCTGCCGGCCCGGAGATATACCGTCGATACCGTTGTGCAGGCACTAACCGAGCTCGCGAGCGCAGCGTGCACGCGCGCGTGCCGCCACGTGGCTGAGCGGTTTTCCCGCGAGGATGCGCTCGAGGTGACTGCGGGAATTATCGAAAGCGTCGCCGCGAGCTGAGGCGCCTAGCGCTTGCCTCTGAGCTTCTGCGCTGCGCGGTACCTGGCCTCGGCCTCGACGAGCTCGGCCTGAGCCTGCTCGAGATCGATGTCGCCGTGAACTCCCTCGAGCGCTTCCTTCGCACGCTCGCGCGCCGCCAGCGCCGCATCCTCGTCGAGCTGATCGGCGTGAAGTGCGCTGTCGGCCAACACGGTGACGAGGTGCGGCTGGACTTCGAGCACACCGCCGGTCACGTAGAAAAACCGCTCCTCGCCGTCTTCGCCTTCGACGCGGACGGAACCCGGCTTCAAGTCAGTCAGCAACGGCGCATGGCGCGGCGCGATACCGATCTCACCCATGCGGGCCGGAGCGAAAACCATCTTCGCTTCACCCGAATAGATCGCGCCTTCGGCGCTGACGATTTCGACGTGTAATGCCATGGATTCGACTCTCTAAACGCCGCCTATTGCAGCGTCTTCGCCTTCTCTTCGGCTTCCTCGATGGTGCCGACCATGTAGAACGCCTGCTCCGGCAGATGATCGTACTCGCCGTCGACGATCGCCTTGAACGCACGGATCGTATCCTTGAGCGTAACGTACTTGCCGGGCGTGCCGGTAAACGTCTCGGCCACCGTGAACGGCTGCGAGAAGAAACGGGCGATCTTGCGTGCGCGCTGAACGGCGAGCTTATCCTCTTCCGACAGCTCGTCCATACCGAGAATCGCGATGATGTCCTGCAGCTCTTTGTAGCGCTGCAGCACGGCCTGCGCGCCGCGAGCGACGTCGTAATGCTCCTGGCCGATCACGTTCGGATCGAGCAGGCGGCTGGTCGAGTCGAGTGGATCGACGGCCGGGTAGATGCCGAGCTCCGCGATGTTACGCGACAGGACCAGCGTCGCGTCGAGGTGAGCAAACGTCGTTGCCGGCGACGGGTCGGTCAGGTCGTCGGCCGGGACGTAAACGGCTTGGAACGACGTGATCGAGCCGGTCTTGGTCGAGGTGATCCGCTCCTGCAGCACACCCATTTCCTCAGCAAGCGTCGGCTGGTAGCCGACGGCCGATGGCATGCGGCCGAGCAGTGCCGAGACTTCGGTACCGGCCAGCGTGTAGCGGTAGATGTTGTCGATGAACATCAGAACGTCGCGCCCTTCTTCGCGGAAATACTCCGAGATCGTCAGGCCCGTCAGCGCGACGCGCAGGCGGTTGCCCGGCGGCTCGTTCATCTGGCCGTAGACCAGCGAGACCTTGTCGATGACGCCGCCTTCCGTCATTTCATGATAGAAGTCGTTGCCCTCGCGGGTCCGCTCGCCGACGCCGGCGAAAACCGAGTAACCGCCGTGCTCTTTGGCGATGTTGTTGATGAGCTCCATCAGCGTGACCGTCTTGCCGACACCCGCACCGCCGAACAGACCGATCTTGCCGCCCTTGGCGATAGGCATGATCAGGTCGATGACCTTGATGCCCGTCTCGAGCAGCTCGGTCGAGGTCGCCTGATCTTCGTACTTCGGTGCCTCGCGATGGATGGCCCAGTGAGCCTCGGCGTCGACCGGACCAGCCCGGTCGATCGGATTCCCGAGCACGTCCATGATGCGGCCGAGCGTCTTCTCGCCGACCGGAACCTTGATGGCCTCGCCCGTGTTCGTGACCGACAGGCCGCGGCGCAGCCCCTCGCTCGCACCCATCGCGATCGATCGGACGACGCCGTCGCCGAGCTGCTGCTGCACCTCGAGCGTCAGGTCTCGGTCTTCGAGCTTGAGCGCATCGTAGACCTTGGGGATCGCATCGCGCGGAAACTCTACGTCAACAACCGCGCCGATAACCTGAACAATCGTTCCCGTGGACATCTATCTGTACCTTCTATTAAACCGCTGCCGCACCGCCGACGATCTCCGCAATCTCCTGCGTGATCGCCGCCTGGCGCGCCTTGTTGTAATCCAGTTGAAGCTGATCGATGAATTTGCCGGCGTTCTCGGTTGCCGCTTTCATCGCGACCATCTTGGCCGCCATTTCGCACGCCACGTTTTCTACGACGGCACGATAAACCTGTGACTCGATGTACCGATCGAGCACGTTGTCGAGCAGGTCACTCGCATCCGGCTCGTAAATGTAGTCCCAGTGCGTCTGCAGCTCGTCCTTATCAATCGGTTCGACGGGCAACAGGGTCGACACCTCGGGCGTCTGAGTCATCGTATTGACGTAGAGGTTATGCACGAGAAACAAACGATCGATCGTGCCGTCCTTGTACTCGTCCGCCATCGAGGTAATGGCGCCGACGAGGTCTGCCACCTTGGGCTTCTCGCCGACGTGGCTCGTGGCCGAAACGATGTTCGTTTTCAGCCGGCGGAAGTAGCTCATG
>JASFSD010000294.1:0-4360 GCA_050114575.1 Gammaproteobacteria bacterium
CGGCGTGACGTCCAGGCTCGAACCGTATAAGCGGACGGATGCGGTCGTCAGCGAAGGCGATCACATCGTCGTGCTCGCCCGTCGCCATCACGCCAGCCATGAAGCTGAAGCCGACTTCGTCGAATGCATCAGCGATGGCCTTGCACGCGGCTCGGACGGACTCGAAGTTCATTCTTCCACTGAATTCGAGGACAAGATGTATCCGTGGTTCGAGCCCTCGACAGCGCCGCTGAGCACGGAAGATCTCACGACGCTGCTCGAACGGCCCGGCGTTCTGGAGCAGGTCGAAGAGACCGGTGTGCGATTCGTCGTCTGGCTGGATGGCTCCACCGATCGCGTTTCGAGCGGTGGCGGCATTACCTGCGCTGCCGGCGTCGGCGGTGCCGGCTGTATGGGCCTGGCCTGGTGGGAAGACGATGCGCGTTATGACGCAACGGTCTGGGATATCGACGAGTTGTCGTCTGCAGGCACGATTCACGCTGACGTAAAGGGCCGCTCCGTGATGCCGGCCATCATCGTACCGCTGCCGTTTATCGCCCGACCGCAGGCCGCTGCCTGTCGGGGCCTGACCGAGCAACTTCGAGAGTTTCTGACGACGCCGGGTGGTTATCAGGACGACCGCTCGCTCGAACTCGGCTGAGTCTTCGCCGCGCCGGCCGCGCCGGACCGGATATCACTCGCAGTCGCCGCTGCGGGGTGTGCCGCGCGTCATTGTAAACCCCGCGTTATGTCGTAACGCCCCGCCGAAAGCGGGCATTTGCGGCTGTTGCGGAACGTTTTTTCCCTAATTTACCAACTACTTCGCGGCAATCGACGCCGCCCTCAACCTAGAATGCCGGCTGTTTCGATCCCCGGAAAGCCTGCAAGTATCGATGAATGATCGTCGCGATCTGGATCTCGTACTGCGATCTGCAGTACCTATTGTCGTCGTGGAAACCGGCGATGAGCGGCGGTTTCTGGACCTCCTGCGCGACGTTTGCGTCCGCCAGCCGCGTGCCGATTATCGTCCGCAGTTTCGCTGGGCGGTCACGGACGGATTGCAGCGACTCGACCTGTCGCTGGAAAAGGAGATCGAACACTCCGAGCCAGGCAAAGTACTCGAGATCATTCGCCAGAGTAACGACGCGGGGATATTCGCGCTGCTGGATTTCCACCCTTACCTCAGCGACCCGGTCAATGTTCGTCTGCTCAAGGACATCGCGATCGACGCACGCCGCACCGGCACCGTCATCGTACTGATCAGCCATGCGGTCGAAATCCCGCCGGAGCTGCGCAGTTTTTGCGCCCGCTTCGAACTGTCCCTGCCCTGCGCCGCCGAACGTCGTGAAATCATTTCACGTCTTCTCGAGGAGTACCGCACAGATCACCCAGGTGCGCGCATGCCGGTCGACTCTCAGGCGCTGGAGCTTCTCGTACAGAATCTCGCCGGACTGCCGCATTCCGATGCCGAAAGGCTGGCTCGCAATGCCATTTTCGACGACGGCGCGATCACGGCCGACGACGTGCCCGCCGTGATGCAGGCCAAGTACGAACTCCTCAATCACGATGCGGTGTTGAGTTACGAATACGAAACAGTCGATTTTGATTCCATTGCCGGCTTCAACAACGTGAAGGTCTGGCTGCAGCAACGTCGCGACGCATTTGGCGGCAATGCGCCAGCCGGTCTGGACAGCCCAAGGGGCCTGCTGCTGATCGGCGTGCAGGGCTGCGGCAAGAGTCTCGCCGCGAAAGCGACGGCGAGTGCCTTCGGCGTGCCGTTGCTGCGCCTGGAGTTCGGCGCGCTGTTCAACAAATATCACGGCGAGACCGAGCGCAATCTGCGCGACTCGCTGAAGATGGCAGAGGTCATGAGCCCGTGCGTCCTTTGGCTCGACGAGATCGAGAAAGGACTCGGCGGTCAGCATGACGATACCGGCACTTCGCGACGGGTTCTCGCAAGCCTGCTGACCTGGATGGCCGAACGGGACGCACCGGTCGTATTGGTCGCCACCGCGAATGACATCGCGACGCTGCCGGCAGAGTTGATTCGCAAGGGTCGCTTCGACGAAATCTTTTTCGTGGATCTTCCGGGTCCGCGCGTCCGTGCGCAGATACTCGAAATCCACATGCGCGATCGTGGACTGGATCCTGCACAAATGGATCTGCCGCGACTCACTCACCATACCGACGGATTCTCCGGCGCCGAGATCGAACAGGGTATCGTCGCGGCGCTGTATGCGGCGCACGCGCAACGTCGGAAACCGGAATCCAGACATCTGCTCGCCGAGTTTCACAAGACGAAACCGCTGTCCGTGATCATGGCAGAGCGAATCGCCGCCGTGCGGGCCTGGGCAGCCGACCGGACCGTTCCGGCCGACACAGTCCCGCCACTTTCGCCCGTTCAACCTTCTTTACAGACTGCAACTAATCACTAAGTAACCGCTATGGCCAAAATAATGGATAACGACAACGCCCTTCACGACGATGAGCCGACTGCCGAACTTCCGGCGTTGAGCGAAGCCGATCTCGAAGAGGCCGCCAACAGCGTCGTTGAGCTCGAAAGCAGCGAGCGCAGCAAACCACGCAAGGCGTCAGGCACGAAATCCTCCAAACGCGCGAACGCTTCCCGCAACGGCTCCGGGAAGTCAGCTGCCACGCATGACAATGACGATCATGCGAGCCTGTCATCGCGCCTGAAAAAGGCGGTCCAGGAATACGTGGAGCAAGGCGAAGCACTGCGCGCGGTGGCCAAAGAGCTCGCCGTCCAGTCTGAAACGCTCGAGCAGACACGAGAAACACTCGACCGGACCGAAGGCCGGCTCGAGGAGCGTGACAAGACCATTGCCGAGAAAACCAGCCAGATCGAAGAGCTCGAAGCTCGCGCGAAGGAACTCGACGCCGAAGTCGTTGCGTTACGCGAGCAGATCACCGAACTGGAAAAGTCTCTGGAGTCCGCGCGCGCCGAGAAGCAGGAGGAGACGGACAAGCGTACAGAGCTCGAAGCACGGTTCGAAGAAGCGAAGACAGACTTCGAATCTCAGCTCGAAGCTGCACGAAGCGAGCTCGGCCGACAGGAACAGAGCCTCGAACAGGAGCGCTCGCGAATTGCGGAACTCGAACAGAACGTATCGCAGCTGGTTGATGCCGCCAACGCAAAAGACGCGGAGCAGGCATCTCTCAGCGAAGAGATATCTTCACTGCAGCGCAAGCTCTCGGCGAGCGAAGCAGATCTGGCCAGCGAAGCCGGGCAACGCCAGGAAACGCAGGCGGAGCTCGAGGAGACTCGCACACGTCTCGGCGAACTGGGCAGGTATCGTGACGAAGTGACTACGCTGTCGAATTACATCGACAATCGGAAGACTGCGTGGCTCGATATGGAAGCGCGTGCCGAGGAGCGCGAAGCCCGAATCAAGGCGCTCGAGGCTGAAATCGGTCAGAGTGCCGGCCTGAAGAACAAGCTCATCGAGTATGGCGATCGGATCAAGCAGTACGAGGACATCGCCCGACAGTGCACGATGGACATGTCGCCGCCGGAGCTCGAGCAGGAAATCCTCAACCTTCGCGGCCGAGTCGAAACGCTCGAGGCAGATCTCGCGAAATCGCATGAAGATTACGCGAAGGAACAGGCGAGCGCAGCGGAGCGCAGCGCACAGATTGCGGATCTGCAGGAAGCCAATGCGAAGCTGACGAACGAAGTCGCCGAAAAGCAGGAAATCGTCGCCGAGAAGACTGCGCTGGCGAAGAAAAAGTCCGACGACCTCAACCAGGCCAATCGCGCCCTGAAGAAGTCCGAGAAGCAGGTCAAATCGCTTCAGACGAGTCTCGACAAGACGAAGACCGAGTTGAGCAGTGCCCGCGATGCGCAACAGGCAGCCGAGGCGTCGGCCAAAGAAGCCAATGCGCGCGTCACGGAGCTCGAGGGCGAGAATCAGACGGCCAATGAAGAAAAGACGAAACTCTTCGACGAGCTCACGGAGTCTCGTCGCCTTCTGCAGGAAGCCAGGGATCTCGTTTCGCGCCACGAGGAAGCGCTGCAGCGTAAGGCCGACCAGCTCGAAACGCAGACCAGCGAACTCAAGGACGCGCACAGTGTCATCGACGACCAGGCTGCGCAGATCAAGTCACTGAGCGAGCAGTTCACTGCGCAGACGGCAGAACTGTCGGAAAGCGGCGATGCGCTGGCGCAGGCTCAGCTCGATCTCGAAGAGGCGCAGAAAACGGCAAGCAAGCTCGAATCCGAGTTCGAAGAGCACCGCCAGACCATCGAGCGGCAGCAGGAAGAACTCGAGGAACTGCGCGGCGCATCTGATACGACGCAGACCGAGGCGGAAGCGCAAAAGGCGCGTATCGCAGAGCTCGAGGAGTCGCTCAGCAACAAGAC
>JASFSD010000295.1:0-4358 GCA_050114575.1 Gammaproteobacteria bacterium
CGTCCGAGAAGCCCGCGACGACGATCAGAATCAGTGCCGTAGTGAAGTTGCCCGCAAACAGCGCGGCGACGAAGGGCGCAATCAGCAGAATGCGGATGATGCAAATGGCATTCGGGATCCAGCTCAGGCTCATCGCGCGTCAGGAGCGATTGCGGCGGTGCGCCAGGATGGCACGAATACGAGCCCGTCCGCCGTCTCGTCCTCGGTGAGCTCGCCGTCGAGCGTCAGATAGCGCGCCAGCTGACTGTCGCCGCCCCTCGCGGCGATACGCAGCAGAAGATCCGTGCCGTCCATCGAGTCGATGTCTACCGACTCGATAATGCTCACGGAATCGAGATACTCCAGCACGCGGCCGAGATCGGGCCAGTTGCGAATGTCGCGCACTGTCACCCACGCCAGGCTGGCGCCGCCGACCGTCGTAAACTCGGAGGCAAACTCGTCAGCCAGCCAGTCGACGCCCAGTCGCGCCCGGGGCGTCGTCAACGTCTCGACCCGATCGCCCCGCTGAACTATCCAGTCCAGCTCCGGACCGAAGTCAGTCGCCACAATCCTCACGATCATTACGGTGTCCGCCTGGTAGCGCTCGGCCGCTCTGGCGACGACTCGATCGAACCCGCCCCAGACATCGGCAAACCTGACGTGGCGCCGATCCTCCGGATCGAGCAAAGGCAGAACGACCGGCAAGCCGCGTTCGTCGGCGGCTGTCAGAATCTCGGTGGCAACGCTGTCGAACAGCTCCGCCGCTTCGCCGTCGAGAGGATTCGACGCGGCGCCAGCAACGGCACCGGCGCGCGGCCCGCCTTCCTCGGCTGCTTGAAGCTCCGCACGCTGACCGTCCGGAAACTCGGCCGCGAGCCAGAGCAGGGTCAGCGGCCGCTCGTCGCCCCAGATTGGCATTTCGAGCCGTGTCAGCTCGTCGTTGACGGCGCCGCGGATGAAACCGACGCGTATCTCCTCCTCCGACAATGGCGCATACAGGCTGAGATAGCGGTCCGCATTACGAATCAGCTGTTCGGCCCCGGGATAGTCGGCCGCCTGTTGCCGGCCCGTAATTCGCGTCAGCAGCAGCCGCATGCCGCGCTGAATCGCGTCGGCGCGCGAATTGGAGGCCGCGTCGTCGGGTGCCACGGAAACGACGTAGAGATCGGGAAACGTGGCCGCGGACGCGATCGCGGGCAAGGCCAGCAGCAGACCGGCGCAGCAGTCCATGAGTAGCCGACGCCAATGGTTTGGGCGATCTGATTTCATGATTCGGGCCGACCTGTCCCTGAGCGAGCCGAGTCGCATATTATAGCGCTCCGTGGCCAGTGACCCCGACAACGAGCTCACATATAAGGCAGCGGGTGTCGATATCGACGCCGGCGAAGCGCTGATCAACCGGATCCGGGCGTCCGTCGCGTCGACCACGCGCAGCGAGGTCGTCGGCGGGCTGGGCGGATTCGGTGGACTGTTTCGCGTCCCAGCCGGGTACCGTTCGCCGATCCTGGTTTCCGGCGCCGACGGAGTCGGGACCAAACTCAAGCTCGCGATCGACTTCGACGCCCATGACACCGTCGGCATCGATCTCGTTGCCATGTGCGCCAACGACGTCATCGTCTGCGGCGCGGAGCCGCTGTTCTTTCTGGACTACTTCGTCACGCCGAAACTCGACGTCGACATCGCGGCGCGCGTCGTCGGCGGCATCGCCAGTGGCTGCAAGCTGGCCGGCGCTTCACTGATCGGCGGCGAGACAGCCGAGCACCCCGGCATGCATGCCGCAGGCGAATACGACCTCGCTGGCTTTTGCGTCGGCATCGTGGAAGAAGATGCGATCGTCACGGGCAGCGACATCGCGCCTGGCGATCACGTCATCGGGCTCGCCTCATCGGGCCCTCACTCCAACGGCTTCTCACTGATCCGTAAAGTGCTCGCGCGCGAACCGGCGGCCGCCGAGCAACATCTGGGAGACAAGCGTCTGATCGACCACCTGCTCGAGCCGACGCGCATCTATGTTGCTTCCGTTCTCGGCGTGCTCAAAACGCATGGGCTCAAGGGCATTGCCCACATCACCGGGGGCGGTCTGACCGAGAACATTCCCCGGGTGCTGCCTCCCGGGCTCGGCGTAGTCATTCAGAAGAACAGCTGGACCGCCTCGCCGGTATTCGAGTGGCTCGAGGGCGAGGGTGTCGCGGCCGCCGAGATGCACCGCAGCTTCAATTGCGGCATCGGCATGGTCGTGATCACCGACAGCTCTCAGTCCGACGCAATCCTCGAAAGCTTTACAGAATACGGCGAAACGCCCTCTCTCATCGGCACGGTGGTTGAAACGGAAGCCGAGCGCGTCCAGATCGTTTAGGATGGGTGTCATGAGGACTGTGATCGCCATCGGCGCCACGCTCCTGGTCCTGACGGGCGCGAACCCTGCGGCAGCAGCTGACGACGGCGTCATCGAGTACGTCGCGGAGTACGAGGTCCGCTACAAGGGCCGCCGTGTCGCGCGCGCCGAATTCAGCGTGGCGGCGAGCCCGAGCGGGGGCTACGTTTTTCAGTCATCGACGCGGGCGCGAGGAGTCTGGCGGCTGGCGTCGCCCAATCCCGCGATCGACACGAGTCGATTCTCCCTGGAGGACGATCGGATCATCCCGAACCGTTTCGAGTTTCAGGATGGCAGCCGCAAGGCCGAAGACAGTTTTTCGGTCGAGTTCGACGCCGCTGCAGGCGAGGCACGCGTCTCCGGGCCGGGTGGTTCGGGCAGCTATTCGTTCGAGCCGGGCTTACTCGACCGGGGCAGCCTGCAGGTTGCGCTGATGCGCGATCTTGGTCGCTGCATGGCGCCGGGGCCGTACCGTTACGTCGACGACGATGGCATCACGAGCTACGACTACGAGCGCCTCGAAGACCTCGAAACAGACACGGGCATGGGAACGCTGGAAACGGTCCGCTTTTCGCAGCACCGCGAAGGCTCGTCGCGAACCACCGTGCTCTGGCTGGCACCCGGAATGGCTTACCTGCCGGTTCGCATCGAGCAGATTCGCGGCGGCGAGGTCGAAACCGTCTTCACCCTCGAAGAAGCCAGCGGTATCGAAAGCGCTGGCCCGGCCTGCTCAGGTTTTCGGTAAGGTCACGCCGCGCTGCCCCTGATACTTGCCGCCCCGGTCGGCATAGCTGACCTCGCACGGCTCGTCCGCCTCGAAAAAAATCATCTGGGCAACGCCTTCGTTGGCGTAGATCTTTGCCGGCAGCGGCGTCGTGTTGGAGAACTCGAGCGTGACATGCCCCTCCCACTCGGGCTCCAGGGGCGTGACGTTGACGATGATTCCGCAACGCGCATAGGTCGACTTGCCGAGGCAGATCGTCAACACGTTGCGAGGTATCCGAAAGTACTCGACCGTGCTGGCCAGCGCGAACGAGTTCGGCGGAATCATGCATACGTCACTGTGAACATCGACGAAGCTCGACTCGTCGAAGCGCTTAGGATCGACAATGGCGGAGTTGATATTGGTGAAGATCTTGAACTGCGGAGCGCAACGAACATCGTAACCGTAGCTCGAGGTCCCATAAGAAATGATGCGGTCGCCATCCACCGTACGCATCTGCCCGGGCTCGAAGGGATCGATCATCCTCTGCTCCTCGACCATGCGGCGGATCCATCGGTCCGAACATATCGTCATGCCTTGTCCTCGACTCTTACGTTGCCGAACAGGTGTCCATAGTCTCTGCCCCTGGCCGCCAGCTCACCGGCCACGCGCAGAGCCGCATCGGCGAATGCCACGGCTGCCGCGCCGTCCGGATCGGCGACGACGGTGGGCGTTCCGGAATCGGTCTGCTCGCGGATCCCACCCGTGAGAGGCAGCGACCCCAGCAGCGGCACTTCGAACTCCGTTGCCAGCCGCGCGCCGCCGTCAGAACCGAACACGGGCTCGACATGGCCGCACTCGGTACAGACGTGCATGGCCATGTTTTCGACGATGCCCAGCACTGGAATGCCGACCTTCGCGAACAGGTCGATCGCCTTCCTGGCATCGGCCAACGCGATGTCCTGAGGCGTCGTGACGACTACCGCGCCACTGACCGGGACCTTCTGCGCCAGGGTCAGCTGGATATCTCCGGTTCCCGGCGGCATATCGACCAACAGATAATCGATCTTGCCCCACTCCGTTTGCGTTAGCATCTGGTTCAGCGCCGAAGTGACCATCGGCCCGCGCCAGGCGACGGCCTGCCGCTCCTCGACGAGGAAGCCAATCGACATGACGGAGATGCCGTGAGCCGTGAGCGGCTTGAGCATCTTGCCGTCATCCGTTTCCGGACGCTGGCCCATCAAGCTCAGGATCCGGGGCTGACTCGGGCCGTAGATGTCGGCATCGAGGATGCCGACCCGG
>JASFSD010000296.1:0-4351 GCA_050114575.1 Gammaproteobacteria bacterium
ATCTCCCGCGTGCGCTCGGTGACCGACACGAGCATGATGTTCATGACGCCGATACCGCCGACGAGGAGCGCAATGCCGCCGACAGCGCCGAGGAATATCCTGAGCGTCGCCTGCGTCTCCTCGAGCGTGGACAAGAGCTCCGCCGCGTTGAAGATCCGGAAGTCCTCGACGCCGTCGTGGCGATCGAGCATGAAGGCAATGAGATCGTCCTCGGTCTCCGAGATCTTCGTCACGTCGTCGACCATGACCTCGATCCGGCTCGCATACTGCGTGCCGAAGAGCCGGGTCGCGCCGGCCTTGAGCGGCACGTAGATCGCATCGTCCTGATCGGTGTTACCCGACGCACCCTTGCGGGTCAGCAGGCCAATGACCTGGAACGGGATGTTGCGCAGCAGGATCCACTCTCCGAGCGGGTCGCGTCCGTCGGGAAACAGCTCGTCATAAACCGTGGCGCCGAGCACGGCGACCGGCGTGAAATTCTCGCTGTCTTCGCGCGTAAAAAACGTACCGCGCGCGAGCGGCCAGCTCTTGGCCTCCGTGACCGTATCCAGAGTCGCAATGACCTCGGCCGAGTGGTCCTCGTGACCGGAGCGGATCGTCATGTTCCCCGAGATTCTGGGCAGTGAATAGAGGACATTGGGCAATTCGGCCTGGATGGCATCGGCATCTTCGAAGCTCAGCCTCGAGGGCATGTCACGCCGCTGCCCCTCGGCCCGGTCGGGCTGCAGATTGAGGACATTGGTGCCGACACTGGAGATACGCTCGACGATGTCGCTCTGTGCACCCTGGCCGATCGCGAGCAGGGCGACGACCGAGGAGACGCCGATGACGATGCCGAGCAGGGTCAGAAAGGTTCTGAAGGCGTTGGCCATCAGCGACCGCAATGCCATGCGCACAGCCTCGTTCAGGCCGCCGATCAGCGACGCCGTCTTGCGGCTCATGAAGAGCTCGCGCAGCTCCTTGTTCTTGGCCGGATCGACTGCGCCCTCGGTAGGACCGGAATCACTGACGATCCGGCCGTCCTGGATCTCGATCGTGCGATCCGCGTGCTCGGCGATGTAGGGCTCGTGCGTGATCAGGATAATCGTATGCCCCTGATCGTTGAGCTCCTTGAGCAGGGCCATGACCTCCTCGCCGCTGCGCGAATCGAGTGCGCCGGTCGGCTCGTCGGCCAGAATGATGTTGCCGCCGTTCATCATGGCGCGCGCGATCGACACGCGCTGCTGCTGCCCGCCCGAGAGCTGGTTCGGCCGGTGATCCATGCGCTCGCCGAGGCCGAGCGAGCTGAGGAGCGCCTGCGCCCTGAGCTCGCGCTCGGCGCTCGAAAGCCCGGCGTAGATGCCGGGCACGGCGACGTTTTCCTCGGCCGATTCGGTGGCGAGCAGGTTGTAGCTTTGAAAGACGAAGCCGAAAGCTTCGCGCCTGAGCCAGGCGAGCCCATCGGAATCGAAACTGTCGATATCGCGGCCGGCGAAGATGTACTGGCCACTGTTCGGGCGATCGAGGCAACCGAGGATGTTCATCATCGTCGATTTGCCGGAGCCCGACTGGCCGACGATCGCAACGAACTCGCCGGGGTAAATCTTGAGGTCGACTTCTTTGAGCGCCCGGACCTCGACGCCACCGTCGGTCACGAAAGTACGGCTGACCTTGCGCAGATCGATCAGCGGGATCGCGACATCGCGACTCAGAACCGATGCGTCTTCCGTGCCGTCATCTCCGGTGGTAGGAATCGCACCGGCGTCGAGGACGCCAGTCACCATCAGAAGATACCGGCGCCGCGCATCATGCGGAACTGGCTGCGGCGGTCATTGTTGCTGCTCCCATTGTCGTCTTCGTCTTCGACCGCGGCCTGAACGATACCGGCAACGACCTGATCACCTTCAACGAGACCCGACAGCACTTCGGCATTGACACGGTCCATGGCGCCGACGACCACCTCCCGGATTTCGGTGGTCCCATTGGGCAGCGCGACTTCCACCGTCGCACTGCGGGGCTCGTTGAGCGCAATGGAATCCGCAAGACTGGCACCCGCGGACCCGCCAGCGCCCTGGCCGCCGCCGCGGAAGCCACCACCACCGCCCGGAAATCCGCCACCGCCACCCGGAAATCCTCCGCTGGCTCGCATTTCTTCGAACCGGGCGCGCATCTCCGGGGTGATCTCACCGCCGCTCGCTCTGAACTGATCGCGCATGGCCGCAAAATCCTCGCGGTCGCCGCCATTCGGACGCGCGCTCTGACCTCCGGCGCCCGGCGAATCGGTGAACGTCAACGCGCCGATCGGGACTGTGAGCACGTTGCGCGCCTGCGAGGTGACGAAGAAGACCTGTGTCGTCATGTTCGGATACAGCTCGCCGTCCGAGTTGTCGACATCGAAGCTGCCGTTGAAGAGCACGACGTTGTTCGACACCGTGCCCATCGGATCGATCTTGCGCAACGTCCCGTACCAGCGCCGGTCGCCGCTGCCGAGCGTTGTGAAATAGACGTCGACACCCGTTCGCAGCGCCTGAATGTCGGCCTCGGAGATCTCGGTCTCGACTGTCAGTGTCGTCAGATCGGCGATCTGCATGACGGTCGGCGCCGTCTGCGACGCATTCAGCGTCGCGCCTTCTTTCTGGTCGAGCGAAATGATCGTGCCCGTTATCGGCGCCTTGATCTGCGTGTAATCGAGCTGGACTTCCTCCTGCTGCAGGTTGGTTTGGCTCTGCTCGATCGATATCTCCAGATTGCGCAGGTTAGTTTCGGCCTGCAGCAGCGCGTTTTCGGCGTTCTCAAGCTCCTGCTCGGTCGAGGCATTGGCCTCGTAGAGCATCTTGGTTCTGGCGAAGTTGTTGTCGGCAATCCTGACCGCCAGCTTGCGTTGATCGAGCTGATTCTCCTGGTTCTCGAGGCTCAGCCGGCTCGACTCGACGCGAAGTTCCTGCTCGCGCGCATCGATCAGGGCGACGACATCGCCCTCCTCCACGAAATCGCCGACCTCGACATAGATCTCGACCAGCTCACCCGATGCCCTGGCACCGATCGGGACAACCTCTTTCGGCTGCAGCGTGCCGGCTGCGGGTATCGCGTTCTCGATATCGCCGTAGCCGATCGTGACGATCAGCGCCTCGTCCTCGGCAACCTCGACTTCCTGCTGGGCCATCCAGAAGTAGCCGCCGCCGATCGCAGCGATGACGATCAGAGCGGCGATCAGCCGACGTTTCCGGCGTCGCTTGCGAGCCGCCAGGAACTGCGTGCTGAAGTCCTTGTCTGGCGTCGCCATTGAGTCTTGCTTAGGCATTGATTTCTCTAAACTTTCGGTGACGATTCACGCGGCATTGGGGGACGCGGAATCCGTGAACCCAGAGGCCAATGCTTAAAGGTATCTCAGCGAGTTACATTGTTCTCTTTAGAAACAATAAGGATATTGCGACAGAATCCGGCCTGTTACCGGCTTTCGGTCAGGACGCGTGGCCGGCTTCGGCGACCACTGCTCGATACAGCGCAAGCAGTCGGCGAGCCATCTCGGGGCCCGACCAGCGCTCGGCAATATCGCGAGCGGCGAGCCTTGCGAGCTCATGGCGCCGGCCGGCGTTGCCGAGCAGGTCCGCGACGGCGCTGCCGAACTCGTCGACGCGTTCCTCGACGACGACTGCGCCGCGCGCATCGGCAAGCACCGATGCCGTGCCCATGACGGCGGTCGAGACCACCGGTGTGCCCACCGCCATCGACTCGAGCAGCACCAGACCCTGGGTCTCGGTTCGCGAGGCAAACACGAACAGATCCGCTGCCCGGTAGCAGTCGAGCAAACCCCCGTCCCGGTCGAGGTAACCGACGAAGCGAACGTTGTCGGCGAGCCCTCGGCGCTGCACGTCCTTCTTCAGTGGCCGGAGGGCCGGTCCCTCGCCGGCGATCACCAAGAGTACGTTTGGCACGGCCTGACGCACACGCTCGAGCACGTCGATCAGGAAGGCGAGGTTCTTCTCGAAGGCGACGCGCCCGACCGTGAGGATGACGGGACGGCCCGGCTCGATCGCGTGCTCCGCGCGAAATCTGTCGCCGTCACCGGCCGCGAACCGGTCGAGGTCGAGTCCCGTGGGCAGGATCTCGATCGGCGTCGCAACGCCGTAGTCGGTGAGCGCATTCGCCATCGGCTCAGACGGCGCGATAACGAGATCGACGCGATTCAGCTGGGCCCGTGATATCGATCGGGCGAGCCCTTTGAGGATGCGCGTCGGCACGAGCGGCAGATAATGATGAAAGTACTGTTCGAAGTAGGTGTGGTAGCTGACGACGAGCTTCGCACCAAGCCGTCGCGCCAGGCGTGCGCCCCAGTAGTGGGCCAGAAACGGCGTCTGCACATGGACGATGT
>JASFSD010000297.1:0-4345 GCA_050114575.1 Gammaproteobacteria bacterium
CGGCGGCGCCGGTTACATCGGCTCGCACGTGGTCAGGCAGCTCGGCGAAGCGGGCGAGTCGATCGTCGTGCTCGACGATCTCTCGACGGGCTTCCGCCAGGCCGTGCTCTACGGCGATCTCGTCGTCGGCAATACCGGTGACGAGGCGTGCCTCGAGCGGATCTTCTCACAGTACGACATCGACACGGTCATGCACTTCGCCGCGCATACGATCGTGCCGGAATCCGTCGCCGTTCCGCTCAAGTACTATGGCAACAATACGGCCGCGAGCCGCACGCTGCTCGAGTGGTGCCTGAAGGCCGGCGTGCAGCACGTCGTGTTCTCGTCGACGGCGGCTGTCTACGGCATCCCCGAGGACGGCATCGCATCGGAAGACACGCCAACGGATCCGATCAACCCCTACGGCCAGTCCAAGCTCATGACCGAGCAGATGCTCAAGGATGTGGCCGCCGTCAATCCGCTCGAATATGTGGCGCTGCGCTACTTCAACGTCGCGGGCTCCGACCCCGAATGCCGGATCGGGCAATCGACGAAGACCGCAACGCTGCTGACCAAGGTGGCCTGCGAGGTCGCTGTCGGCAAGCGCGACGAGCTCTTCATCTACGGCACGGATTACGACACCAAGGACGGCACGGGCGTGCGCGATTACATTCACGTCGAGGATCTGGCTTCCGCCCATCTCGCCGCTCTGGATTATCTGCGCCGCGGCGGCAAGTCGACGACGCTGAACGCGGGTTACGGCCACGGCTACAGCGTCCGCGAGGTCGTATCCATGGTCGAGAAGGTCGCGGGCAAGGAAATCCCCAAGTGCGACATCGCCAGGCGCCAGGGCGACCCACCGATGCTCGTCGCCGCCGTCGACACGATCCACCGCACGCTCGAGTGGGAGCCGCGCTACGACGATCTCGAGCAGATCTGCGCGAGCGCGCTGGCCTGGGAGCGCGAGCTCGCGGCCGGGCGCTGGCAGGAGCCCGCACCGACGGCTCAAGCTTCGGGCGAAGCTCCGACAAACAGCACGGCCGATGCCCCGGCAGGCACCGCGACCGATGCTGCGACGGGCGCCGCGGTCGAGGCGCCGGGCCAGGCTGCGGCCAAAACCGGCACCTAGCCGCCGGTAGCACACCTTGCGCATCGGGCGCCCGAGAACGCTGCTGAGCCTGGCCCTGATGGGTCTCGGGCTCGTGACGCTGCCGCTGCTCTATGCCGTCGCCGTCGCCGTGTTCGAGCTCGACGATCTCATGAACGAGAGCCTCGAAGTCGCAAGGGCGAGCGAGGTGACGGCGCGCGAAGGTCAGCGAATCGAAACCGCGCTCGACAACATGCTGCGCCATGCGCAGCAGTTTTTTGCGCTCGAGCGCGATCCCGCCCGGCTCGAGCTCTATCTCGGCGAGGCGCAGACGCTCGCGGCCGGCCTCGACGCATTGGCTGCGGAGCCGCATCTGCCGAGCCTGGATCGGGACTTCGAGCGCGTCGAGGCCTTGCTCGAGTCGGTCGAGAGCGGCCTGCTCGACCCGGCCTCCCTGGAGGCCACCGTTCTCGCCAATCTGAGCACGCTGGCAGCTCAAAGCCGCGATCTCGCCGACGACATGCATTCGGCCTTCACGGCGCGCCGCGTCGGGCTCGAGGTCGATACGATCGCGACCCAGCGGGCGCTCGCCTGGCAGGCGGCGACTCTGATTCCGGCGGCGCTGATTCTGGCACTGGTTCTTTTCCTGCTCGTCGCCCGACCGATACGGCAGATCGACCGCGCGATCCGCGAGCTCGGCGAGGGCGACTTCAGCCGCCCGATCGCGGTCACCGGCCCCGGTGACATCGAGACGCTCGGCAAACAGCTCGAGTGGCTGCGCGTGAAGCTCGCCGAATCGAGCGAAGAAAAGAACCGTTTTTTGAGACACATGTCGCACGAGCTCAAGACACCGCTCGCGAACATCCGCGAGGGCACGGATCTGCTGCTGGACGGCTCGGTCGGCGCGCTCGACCGCCAGCAGCAGGAAGTGGCCGACATCCTGCGCGAGAACGGTATCAAGCTGCAGCGGCTGATCGAGAACCTCCTGACCTTCAGCACCTGGCAGTCGCGCACGGCCTCGCTCGAGATCACGCGGTTCGAGCTCAAGCCGCTGATCTTCGCGACGCTGAGCCGGCACCGGCTCACAATTGCCAACCACGGAATCGGCCTCGAGCTCGACATCCAGCCCGTCGGTGTGACGGCCGACGAGGACAAGATCCGGCTCGTGCTCGAGAATCTGGTGTCGAACGCCGTCAAGTTCACGCCCGACGAGGGCACGATCGCGATTCGTGCCCGCATGGAGGGCGGCGAGCTCGTGCTCGAGGTCGCGGACTCCGGGCCCGGCGTGGCCGACGAGGACCGTGAGCGGCTGTTCGAGGCGTTCTACCAGGGCCAGCAGGCGCAGGGTGGTCCGGTCGGCGGGACCGGGATCGGCCTTTCGGTCGTCAGCGAGTGCGTCCAGGCGCACGGCGGCTCGATCGAGCTCAAAGCGCCCTGGGACTCGGATTTCTGCGGCGCGCATTTCGTCGTGCGCCTGCCGCTGCGACGCGCCGACGACCGGCCGTATCTGGCCGTTGCCAACGGATAGGGAGATCTGAATGGCCTGGGCAATACAACAACAGGACTCGCCGCCGCGCGGCCGGCTGCTCGTGGTCGACGACGACCCGGGGCTGCTCAAGCTGTTGAGCATCCGACTGCGGGCCGAGGGCTATGACGTCGAGGCCGTCGAGAGCGCGGAATCCGCGCTCAGCGCCCTGCCCGTGTTCCGGCCCGATCTCGTCATCACCGATCTGCGGATGGAGAACATGGACGGGCTCGGGCTCCTGAAGGAGATCCAGCGCTCGCGGCCCGGGCTCTGCGTGCTGCTCCTGACGGCGCACGGGACGATTCCGGATGCCGTCGAGGCGACCCGCAACGGCGCCTTCGGCTTTCTGACCAAGCCCGTGGACAAGGACGAGCTGCTCGAGCACGTCGAGCGCGCCATGTCCGTGACGGCCGGGCCCGTTGCGCAGGAGGACTGGAGCAGCGAGATCATCACGCGCAGCGCCGCGATGGAGATCTGCCTGAACCAGGCCCGCATGGTCGCAGCGACCGAGACCCGCGTCCTGATCACGGGCGAGTCGGGCACGGGCAAGGAGCTGCTGTCGCGCGCGATCCATAAGGCGAGCCCGCGCCGAAGCGGGCCGTTCGTCGCCATCAACTGCAGCGCCGTCGCCGAGCAGCTGCTCGAGTCGGAGCTCTTCGGCCATGCCAAGGGTGCGTTCACCGACGCGCACAGGGCGCACGACGGGCTGTTCCAGGCGGCCGAGAGCGGGACGCTGCTGCTCGATGAGATCGGCGACATGCCGACGCGGCTGCAGGTCAAGCTGCTGCGTGTCTTACAGGAGAGCCAGGTGCGGCCGGTAGGCAGCACCCGGGCCGTGCCGGTCGATACGCGCGTGATCTCGGCGACGAATCAGGATCTGAATGCCGAGCTCGAGGCCGGGCGGTTTCGTGAGGATCTGTATTACCGTCTGAACGTCGTGCATATCCGGCTGCCGGCGCTGCGCGAGCGGCGCGAGGATGTGCCGCTGCTCGTCGAGCACTTTCTCGAGCAGATTGCCGCGAACTCGGGGGCCGAACGCAAGGTTTATTCGCCGGAGGCCGTCGAGCTGCTCGTTGCGAATCACTGGCCCGGGAATATTCGACAGCTCTACAACACGGTCCGGCAGAATGCTGCGCTCAGCACGTCGCGCGTGATTTCGCCGGATCAGGTCAGGTCCGCGCTGGGCGAGCAGACAGGGCAGCTGCCGTCGTTTTCCGAGGCCCGCGATGACTTCACGCGAAGTTATCTATCGCAGCTCCTGCAGATCACGAATGGGAATGTGAGCCAGGCGGCGCGGTTGGCGAAACGGAATCGGACAGATTTCTACAAGCTGCTCGGGCGGCACAAGTTGAGCCCGGAGCATTACAAATAGCGAATCAGTGTTGATGCCGACCGATGAGGTCGCCGCGTCTCCGTCTCAGGCTTCGCACATGGCTGAAACTCTGAGCCAGGCATCCCTGCTGCTCGAGCAGCGCCTGTAACGCGCAGGCGATGACGGCTGCTTCACCGTCGCCTCTCGCGCCGAGATCTCTGGCCGCCGCGTAGATCGAGTAGACAGCCTGGGAAGGCGTCTCTCGCTCGTCGAGCCACTCTTTCGCAACGTACTGGGTCGTCGCCAGAATGAGGTCCGGGCTGTCCGAAGGGATCCAGCTCTCGAGCTGGCGGGCTACCCAGGGGGTTCCCCTGAGCTCGTTGTTGTTGTTTTTCATGATTCCACCCTCTGCGAGCCTTACGGTAGTGAAAATCGTTGGGCG
>JASFSD010000298.1:0-4317 GCA_050114575.1 Gammaproteobacteria bacterium
AGCAGGTCCCACAGGACGATGCCGAAAAAATCGAGGTAGACCGAACGCCCGTCCAGAAGTACGAGCTGTGAATTGGCGAGCGTATTGGTAGCGCCGCGTGACGTCATATTGATGTCGCGTGTGCTCGTCTGTGAGACATTCATTCCCGGGACGTTGCGCAGCAGGTCGCCGAGATCGTCCCCGGGCGTGCGCTCGATAGCCTGTGCGGTCAGCACCGTCACGGCCGCGGGAGCTTCGGCGATGCTGTTTTCTGTGCGCGTGGCAGAGACGACCACGATTTCCTGGTCCTGCTGGGCCAGCGCAAGACTGGCGAATACAGTCAGAAAGAGACTAGAGATTCGAATTCCGGCACGCATTTGATTCCCCCCCAATTCGCCGCCCTGCGAGCTTCTGCCCCAATGTCCGCCAAAGACCCCACTTGGACGGCTTCATGTTCTGTATCCGCCTTCATATTTGTCCTTTCGGGCCGAATTTCCAATATACCGTGTCGAGCACCAGGCGGCTGGTGAGAAATCGGCCGAAGGAGGCCGATTTCCTGTCTTGCCGGAAGACCGCGTTGCCGATGTCGGCGGCGTGGCGTCGTCGTGCGAGGAAAGCCGCGTCGGCGCCAACGCAGCTTGGCCGTGCCAACTCTCGGTGCCTGTGCTAGTTTCCGGGCGGTGGACGTGGGGGGGTCGAGCATGCGTCAGCTTTTGCGAATCTGTCTGATTCTTTTTTGCCAGCTCATTGCGCCGGCAACGGTGCTTTTCGCCCAGGAGACCGGTCTGCCGGCGCCGACGGATTGGACGACCGAGCAGGATCACGCGGACATGCAGCGGCAGCTCGGTATCACTGCGCTTCGGCCCGGACCGAGCGGTCGCGACGATGCGCCGAACCCGGCAAATTACGACGAGGCGACTGCCAATCCGTTTCCGGACTGGCCCGAACTGCTGACACTCGAGAACGGCGAGCGGGTCACGAGCGCCGATGTCTGGCAGCGGCAGCGGCGGCCGGAGATCGTCGAGGTTTTCGAGCGCGAGGTTATCGGCCGTGTCCCGGCGGATGTGCCGGGCGTCGACTGGCTGGTGGCGGACACGGCGGAGGGCGTCCTCGGCGGGCATCGCGTCCGAGGTCGTCAACTGGTCGGCCGCGTCGACAACTCGGCGTATCCCGCGATCGAGGTCGGTATCGATCTGACCCTCGTGCTGCCGGCGGAGGCGGACGGCCCGGCTCCGGTCATGATCATGTTTCGCGGCGGGAGTCTGGAGCAGGCGGTGGGGCTCGCCGAGACGCGGCGTTTCGGTGGCGGTGGTGGGCCCCAGGATCCGCCTGCAACCGAGCAGCTCGTCGCTGCCGGCTGGGGTTTCGCCTTCCTCAATCCAGGGAGCGTTCAGGCCGACAACGGCGCCGGGCTCACCCGAGGCATCATCGGGCTCGTGAACCAGGGACAGCCCCGCAAGCCCGACGACTGGGGGTCGCTCCGGGCCTGGTCATGGGGTGCGGCGCGGGCGCTCGACTATTTCGAGACCGAACCTGCCATCGACTCCAGCCGCGTCGGGATCGAGGGCGTATCCCGTTACGGCAAGGCCGCGCTCGTGACGCTCGCCTTCGAGCCGCGGTTTGCCATCGGCTTGATTGCGTCCTCCGGCGAAGGGGGCGTTTCACCCTACCGCCGCAACTTCGGCGAGATGGTCGAGAACCTGACCGGAAGAGGTGAGTATCACTGGATGGCGGGCAACTTTCTCAAGTACGGCACGGCCGACTCGAGCTTCGGCAGCATGAATGCCGGAGACCTGCCCGTGGATTCGCACGCGCTGATCGCGCTGGCCGCGCCTCGAGCGACTTTCATCAGCTACGGGGTTCCGGAGCGCGGCGACGCGCTCTGGCTCGATCAGCGCGGGAGCTTCATGGCGACGGTTGCGGCAGGCGAGGTGTTCGAGTTGCTCGGCGTCCGCGCGCTCGGCACGGGAGAGCTCTACCAGACGGCTGAGCTGCCGCCGGTCAATCAGGGGTTCCTGGACGGGCGATTGGCCTGGCGCCAGCACGACGGCGGGCATACCGATGCGCCGAACTGGAAATACTTCATCCCCTGGGCCAATCACGAGCTCGGCATTGCGCCGGGCGCTGGCGAGGCAGCGACGGCAGTGCCTTTTCCACGCACCGACGTCAATTCCCATCTGGCTCATCAGGATCTTCTGGCGAAGCGGGACGCCGGGACGATCGATCTGTACTTCATCGGCGACTCGATCACGCGTCGCTGGGGCGCTCTCGACTACCCGGATCTGCTTGCGCACTGGAACGAGACCTTCCACGGCTGGAACGCTGCCAATTTCGCCTGGGGCGGCGATCGAACCGAGAACATGCTCTGGCGACTGGAGAACGGAGAGCTCGCAGGCGTGGACCCCGAGGTCATCGTCATTCAGGCCGGCACCAATAACGTGGGACGCCGCGCTGGCGGCGAGGAGAAGGTCGATGCCATCGTCGCCGGGGTAGCCGCCATCGTCAGCACCGCTCGCGAAAAAGCGCCTGGAGCAGACATCGTGCTGACCGGAATTTTCCCGCGCAGCGACGTTGCGGTCGTGGCCGAAATCGAATCGATCAACCGGAAGCTCGAAGCAATGGCAGGAGCGGCCAGGATCCGGTTCCTGAATGTCAATGACTCGCTGGCAGGGGACGACGGGCTCTTGCTCGAGCGAATGTCCAGCGACGGCCTGCACTTGTCACGGGCGGGTTATGAGGTCTGGGCCAATGCGCTGACGCCGGTCCTGAGGGAGTTGCTCGGCCCGCGCGCGGAAACCGACGGGGCGCCCCCGCCGACCGGTAATCCGGCCGCTATGGCTGGGGGCCGCTAGCTCGCGCTTCGAAGCGACCAGCTCTCAGCTCGAGGCAACCAGCTCTCGTTTTAGTCGTCGAACGAACGGCGCGGCGGCCTCGCGGTCGCCGGCATTCAGGCTCAGCCGCCGGGTTCGACGACCAGCAGCGCACCCGGCGAAGCAAACGCCGAGGATTCCGTCAGAATGTAGATGCGCCCGTCCGGACCTTCGGCAACATCGCGCATGCGGGTGCCGATCTCGGTCAGCATTCGCTCTTCGTGCTGGAGTTGGCCTTCGCTGCCGACCTCGAGGCGGACCAGACCCGGCTGCAGCCTCGCGCCCGACATCGTCGCCAGGAAGACGTCGCCCTGCCAGTCGGGAAACACGTCACCGCGGTAGACGATGATGTTGCCCGGGTTGCCGCCGCGGGGCCACCAGGCCACAGGATCGACGAAGCCTTCGAACCCACCGGCCCCCAGCTCGTTCGGTGCACCGTCGTAATGGGCGCCCTCGGAGATCACGAACCAGCCGTAATTGGCGCCGGCCTCGATCAGGTTGACCTCGTCGCCGCCGGCGGGGCCGAACTCGGTCTCCCACAGATCACCCGTCGCCGGATCGAATCTGAGGCCGAGCTGATTACGGTGGCCGAGCGTGTAGATCTCAGGGAGGTAGGCGTCGTTGCCGACGAACGGATTGTCGGCCGGGACCGAGCCGTCGTCGTTCAGTCGCAATATCTTGCCGAGGTGCGACTGCGGGTCCTGGGCCTTTTCGCCCCAGTTGCGGTCGCCCGACGTGAGGTAGAGTAGGCCGTCAGGGCCGAACTCGATCCGCCCGCCGAAGCTGCCGGTCGCCGGCCCCTGGCCGCAGCAGCGGTCGTTTTCGGCCGCCATGGCCGAGCTGTACCAATCGTTGGCGACGAAGATGTCCTCGACGTCGGCGAGGTCCGAACCGCCGTCCCAGCGGGCGCGCGCCACGGCCAGCGACAACAGCTGATCGTCGTCCTCGTGCGGTTTGGGGTAGGCGAAATAGATCAGACGGTTGGACTGAAACTCCGGGTGCAGCGTAAGGCCGAACAGTCCACTGATGCTCTGTGTGAACATCTCCGGCAAGCCGCCGATCGGGTGGGGATCGAGCTCGCCATCACGAATCACGCGAAGCCGGCCGGGCCTTTCGGTAACCAGCATGTCACCGCTCGGCAGGAATACGAGACTCCACGGCGATTCGAGCTGATTCGTCAGAATGCTGACGCGGATCGGCCCGGTTTCGGTTTCCAGGTCCCAGGGTCCGCCCATCAGCGGCGCAGGCTCCGGACGGCGTGGCTGTGCTGCGGCCGGCGCGCAGAGACTCGCTGCAAGCAGGGCCGTGGCGGTGCATTTAATCAGCGTGGACAAGGACTGCATGGGCCTTTTCTCCTCTATTTCCAGTCGATACTAGCGCCGTCGATGCTTGGCGTCGAGATCCCGCAATCCTTGCCCGCAAGGCACGCTGATCGCATCATACCGTGCCGGCACCCACCTACGGATCG
>JASFSD010000299.1:0-4286 GCA_050114575.1 Gammaproteobacteria bacterium
CCAGACGGGGCCGCCGAGCTGGAACGAAGCGATCAGCGCGGCCGTCAGCCAGGTGACGGGGAAGGCAACGACGCCTGCAAGCAGCTTGATCGTCGCTTCGTCCTTCTCCTCTTTCGCGCGGCGCCGCACGATGGCCCAGATGGCGAGAGCCGGCGGCAGGTTGACGAGGTAACCGAACAGAAGGATGGGAGGCAGAATGAGAAACACGAGCAGAGCCTCGAGCACGAGCTTGACGCTGCTCCACCAGCCAACTGCGCTTCGATTGCGGTCGAGCTCGTGATCGTCGACGCCGAGTGCCTCGAGCTCGGCGTCGTATTCCCGGATGCGGTGCAGCAGCCGCCGGACCTCGGCCGGGTGAGTTCGCTTGCGCTCGTTGTAGCCGGTCCACAAACGCCGGAAGGCGAGCACGCGCTCAGCGAGCCCAGGCGGCTCGAGCGTGGCGCCGGCCCGCGCTGCCCGTTCCGCCCTGACGAGCTTGCGGACACGATTCAGAAGCTGGTGAATTTCCCAGTTTTCAGTAGCATACGCAGTATCTTTGAGAGATTGCTCTATTTTCTGCGTCAGTTGCTCGCAATAGTCCTGCCGCCAGTCGTCCGGACTCGCTGAACCGCCAGGAGCGCTGAGCGGCGGCTCGATCGGGAGAGGCGGGTGATAGACGATCAGGACGCCGGATCCGAGCAGATGCTTCTCGTTGTAGTGCAGCCCGACGGGTAGCAGAACGGGCCGCGAGTTGTCGTCGGCGGTTTGCTCGGTCGCCTGAAGGAAGAGACGGGCGGCCCCGGGCCTCACGGCTCGAGGTGCCGGGTCATCGTGGCTCAGGCCTTCGGGAAAGAGCGCAGCAAAGGCGCCCTCTGCAACGGCGCCCGACATGGCTGCGAGGCTCATCCGGTTGGCCTCGCGGCGAGCTTCGTTCCCCATGCCGGAGGGAAAGTCCTGCGGCCGGTAGAACGGGACGCAGCCGAGGCCGCGCATGATTCTGCCGATAACCGGCCAAGCGAAGAGACCGTGCCGGGCGCCGAAAACGAGCCGTCTTGGAAAGCTCGCGAAGATCAGCGCGGGGTCGACCAGGGCATTGGGGTGCCAGGCAACGATGACGCCACCGTCCGTGGCCGGGACGTTCTCGAGCCCCGCGACTTCGATACGGCGGAAGAAGACCCACATCAGCGATCGAACGAGCCAGCGAAGACAGCGGTAACTGCGGGTCACTTCAGATCCGGTCGGTCGGCGGGACGCCCGAGGCCTCGAATTCTAGCAGGGGAGTGCCTTACGCCGGCGCCGGAACTTGGGACGTTCGGCGGCCCTTAATGGGCTGAAATCTGTTAGACTTGGTCTAGTAATTCCGACGATCTTTCGTCGGTGTTATGTCGAGTCAAATCAAACAGTTCAATCGCATCCTGGGGGGTCGAATGAGCGCACGAAAAATCTCGGGCTGGAATCGGTCGAGCGCGCCGGTCGGTCGGTTGTGGGTTTTGCCGGCTTCGGCGCTGGCATTGAGTCTCGGGTTGGTCGACGCGGCGACTGCAGCAAGCCTCGCGAGCGCAGCGCGCAATGGAGACCTGGGCGAAGTCAGAGAACTTCTCGCCGCAGGCTCCGCTGTCAACGAGGCCGAGCCCGACGGCTCCACCGCCGTTCTCTGGGCAGCCTATCAATCCGACACCGACATGCTCGCGGCGCTCATCGACGCCGGGGCGGACGTCAACGCGGCCAACAGCATGGGCGTGAGCCCGCTGCTGCAGGCGGCGCGCACGGGCGACACGAACGTGATTCGCGCTCTGCTCGAGGGGGGAGCAGATCCCGAGCTTGCCGTCAGGGATGGCGAGACACCGCTGATGGCGGCGGCACGCGCCGGCAGCGTGGATGCCGTCAGGTTGCTGCTGGAGCACGGCAGCGATCCCAATGCCAGGGAGTCGTACCAGGGACAGACCGCGCTGATGTGGGCTGCTGCGGAAGGGCATGCCGACGTCGTCGGCGTTTTGCTCGAAGGCGGGGCGGATCCCGACGCCACGGCGTACGTTTCGGAGCTGAGCCAGCGCAGCATGCGCAGCGACTTCCCGACCGGAGGATTCACCGCGGCCATGTGGGCCGCGCGCGAGGGCTACGCGGATATCCTGCAGACACTCGCTGATGCCGGTGCCGACCTGAACCTGGTCAATGGCGACGGTGCCTCGGCCATGAGTATCGCCATCGTCAACGATCGCTTCGACCTTGCCGCCCGCATGCTCGAGATGGGCGCGGCACCGGATGTGAGCGCGCTGTACCACGCCGTCCTGATGCGTGATGCAACCACGGACTGGCTGGCGAAAGACGGCACGCGCTGGCGCGCCGACTATGAGAACAATCTGACGGCGCTGGATCTGATCGGCGTTCTGCTCGAGGCGGGCGGTGATCCCAACGAGTTTTTTGAAGCTCAGTACCACTCGACTTCCATGTGTTGCGATACGAAAGAACGGGGTACGCCGTTCTACAGGGCAGCCGTCGCTGCGGATGTCGCGGCGCTGGAACTGCTGATCGAGCATGGTGCCGACGTCGAATGGACGCCCGAGCCACGGGCTGAAGGCGACGCTAACGGCGGTCCGCCCGGAATGGGCGCGCGTGCGCCACGCTCGCCGCTGGCCGCCGCGATGAACGGCGGCAAGGGCGTCGGCATGGCCGGAGGCCCGGGTGATATTCGTGAGGGCGAGGATCCGCCGTTTCGTGAGCAGGCCAATCGTGAGCCGGCCGACGCCATGGCCGTTCTGCTCGCGGCAGGTGCCGATCCGAATCGTGCCACCGGCAACGAGTCCACGCTGCTGCACGATGCTGCGCGTGCGCGGATGATCGAAGTCATCGACGTGCTCGCGGAACACGGCGCAGTTCTCGATGCCGTCAACGGCGATGGCCTGACGGCGCTCGATGTCGCAGAAGGCCGCCGTGCCGAAGGCAGTGAAGATGGCAGAGGTCCCGGCGGACCACCCGGACTGCCGGGTCAGGAACCGGACGACAGGCCTTCGATGGAAGAGGTCGCCGCCAGGCTGCGTGAGCTCATGCAAACAGCCGGCGTGCCGATCGTCGAGCACGGTGTCGTTCCGGCGGCTGAAGAAGACGGGGAGGCCGGCGCCTGAGCATGAACAAGGGAGTCGTTATTGCCGTTGCCGGTGCCATCGTTCTCGCGGGAGGCGCCTGGTTGCTGATCGATCGCACGCCGGATGCCAGGCTCGCGAGCGAGTGGGAAATGATCGGCGATTACTGCGTCGAATGTCATAACGACGCCGATTTCACGGGCGATCTGTCGCTCGAGGGCCGGTCGCCCGAAGACATACACCTGGATCCGGAGGTCTGGGAAGAGGTCGTGCACAAGCTGCGAATCGGTGTCATGCCGCCGCGCGAGCAGCGCCAGCCCGACCCGGCCGTGCGCACGGCCTTTCTCGACGCGCTGATCGGCTCGCTCGATGCGGCGGCTGCGGCCGAGCCCTACGCCGCACCGACGACGGTGCATCGGCTGAATCGCGCCGAATATGCCAACGCGATTCGCGATCTGCTGGGCGTCGAGGCCGATATCGCCCATCTGCTCCCGAGCGATGGCGGTGATTTCGGGTTCGACAATATTGCGGAAGTGCTGACGACATCCCCGCTGCTGCTCGAGCGCTATTTGACGGTTGCGATACGTGTCGCTGACTACGCCATCGGTAATCCAGATGCCGCGATCTCGGCCTCCAACTACAACGTTCCGATCGACGTGACGCAGGACTATCACCTCGAAGGCTTGCCGCTCGGGACGCGGGGCGGTGTCAGAGTCGAGCACAATTTCCCGGCCGACGCCGAGTACGTCTTCGCCGGCCGTCTGTTCCGGGGCGTAGAGGAAGGCTATTTCGGTATCGAAGGTCATGACACGCCGCACGAGTTTCTGGTTCTGCTCGACGGCGAAGTCACCTACACGAACACGGTCGGCGGTCCCGAGGATCACCAGCTCAGTGTCGACGAAGGTATCAACGTCGCCCAGTTTGCCGTCGAAGAGAAGCTGACGTCGCCGCCCATCCCGGTGACGGCCGGTCCGCACGAGGTGATCTTCACCTGGAAGGAGAGGCGTGAAGTCAAGCAGGATGTCTGGGAACCGAGTCTCAGGGCATCGCTCGAGATACATAACCCGTCAGGCATGCCGAGGCTGGAATACGGGGTCATCGAAGGACCCTACAACGCGACGGGCGTCGGTCATACGCCGATCAGGGATCGGATATTCAGCTGTTACCCGGAAGACGAGGCCGAGGCATCCGCTTGCGCCGAAGAAATCATGTTGAGCCTGGCGCGCG
>JASFSD010000300.1:0-4272 GCA_050114575.1 Gammaproteobacteria bacterium
GAAATCCGGCGCGAGCCGATTACCGAGAAGGCGTTCTGCGTGGTCGTGGACGACTTCCTCGAGAATCCGGACCTGCTCATCGATTTCGCCTCCGAGCAGCGAGCCCGGTTCTCCCATCCGAACATCGGGTATCCAGGCGTGCAGTTACGCATCGACGATGCTGCGATGAAGGATATCTTTGGCTTCGTTCGCTCGAAGATGTCGAGGCAGTACGGATTCATGCGAGGCCGGATAGGGATTCGAACGCTTCTCTCGATGGTGACTTCGCCGGCGGACTCGCTCTCTTTCATGCAGCGGATCTGTCATATCGATCCGAATCCCGACACCGGCCGCGAGAAATATGCTGCTCTCGTCTATCTCTTCGAGGATGAACGCCTAGGCGGGACGAGCTTCTTTCGCTGGCGAAATGAAGCGCTGGTGTGGGAGGGCGTGAATCTGCTGAGGACCGAGCGGAGTCGGGGTGAAGAGTTTATGCAGCGCCACTTCGAGGCGTTTCGTGGACCGCCCGGGTACATGACCGAATCGAACGACGTCGCCGAGCTTCTGTACACGACGACGCCCAGATTCAATCGGTTCGTCTTCTATTCGGGTGACATCCCCCACAGTGGGGCAATCACGGCGCCGGAGCTGCTGTCGGATGATCCCAGGCGAGGGCGACTGACGCTGAACCTGTTCTTCAGCACGCTGCCGAAACCCAACTTTCCCTAGAGAGCATTGAGTGTGGGGGCAGACTTCGCGGACGATCCATGCGTTCTCGATCCGAGCCGGAGCAAGCTCGCGCGCATCTATAGTGTGGTGTCGCTGATACCACGAGGACGGGTCACGACGTATGGCCGGATTGCAGCGCTGGCCGGCATTCCGCGTCAGGCGCGTCAGGTGGGTTACGCACTCGCGGCGCTACCGTTCGACAACGACGTGCCGTGGCACCGTGTCATCAACGCCCGCGGAGAAATCAGCCGACGGGCCTCGGCAACGGACGAGGCGCGCCAGCGCCGGTTACTCGAGAGCGAGGGTATCGAGTTCGATTCGCGCGGGCGCGTGTCGTTTTCTAAGTTCGGCTGGGATGCCGGCTAGCCGCCGGGCAGCGTAGACAACGCGGCCGCTCACAATCAGATCGAGGCGTCGCACTAGGAGCGCGCGGCGAGTTCTAGTCGACTCCGGCCATCATCCACCAATCATCCGGCACGAGCCAGAGCGGCCAGATATAGCCGATCTGGCTGTTGCCGAACTCTTCGCTGATGGCTTCCGTCGCGATGCCGATGAGCTCGTAACGCTCGTTGAGCACCGGGCCGCCGGAGTTGCCGGAGGCGATATCGGCATCCGTTTTGACCAGCAGCGTATTGCCTCTTCTCTCGAAGCCGCTGACGATGCCGCGCGTAGCCGTGATCGATACGCGCGTGCCGAGACTGCCGGCATCCGGATAGCCGAGCACGAAGAGGCTGTCGCCGAGCACGAGTGCCTCGGGATCGCCGAGCTTCATCGAGGGGAAACGATAGCCGGCCGGCAGCGCAGTGCCATAGAGATCGGCATCGGCCTTGAGCAAGGCAATGTCGCGTTCCCGGTCGTGGGCGACAATGCTGGCGAGCAGACGCACGCGTGAGCCTTCGCTGGGCTCGACGGTCAAGCCGATGAGCGGGCGCGCGCTGGTCCAGGTGCCGCCCTCGATGACCTGCTCGACGACGTGAAAGTTCGTCAGTATGTAACCCGCCTCGGACAGGAGCACGCCGGTGCCGCCGCCATCGGCATGCAGTATCTCGACCGTTGCGTTCACGGCGCCATCGAGCCCTTCGGCCGTGGTCAGCTGTGGCAGGTCGATGAGCCCGGCCGGCGGGCGGTCAGAAAACGAAGCGACGAGCCTGAAGTCGGCCGGCCAGTCGAGCCAGGCCTGATCGAATACATCGATGTAGTAGCGGCCGGGCCGGAGCGTTCCGGAATCCGACGGGACGACGATGGTTTCGTGACCGGCCCAGGAGACCGCGGCCATGTCGGCCTCCCTCGTCGTCCGCATCGGGTCGCGGTGCTGGATGCGAAGATCGAGATCGGTCGCGTCGGAAGCGAGATCGACGCGCAGTGCCGATGCCCCGCGCGGCACGTCGATGGCGAAGCTTCGGAACGGGCCGCCGCCCTGCGGGTCCATGCGATCGGAAAAGACGGCATCGGGCTCGAGCTCGGCATCGACCCGCTGCGAGAAGGTGTCGACCGTCAAGGTGAACGGCACGCGCCGCAGCCTCTCTCCGCGCGCGTTGACCGGCGGGTCGATCCGGCCGTAGGTGACGTCGACGAAATACTCGTCGGCGATCATGTCGGGGTTGCTGCTCAGGTCGATCTTGAGCCGCTCTTCGCCGGCGAATCCCGTCGATGCCGCGAGCACGTCCTGGTAGTCGTCGATGTATTCGCTGTCGAAATAGAGATCGAGGTCGGCAACGGCCTCGAGCTCGATACTGATGGCGAGGACGTCGTTGGGCGCCTCGAAGGAAAAGGTGACGAAGGAGGCCGATTCGGGGTCGTCGCTGATGATGACCTCGCCGCGCACGGGTTCGCCGGGCGCGATGGAGAGAATCTGGCCGGCGGCCGGGCTCGCGAGCAGCGGGCAGGCGAGGGCCGCCGCCGCAATCCATCGCCATCGGGCAGTGAGATCGTTCCGTTTGCCAGGAATCGGCAGTCGAGGCATGGTCTTCGGTCCCCTGGAATACGCGCGCTCGAGTCTGGCCGCGACGTGCCGATGCGTCAACGGTCAGGTGCTTGAGCCTGTGAATCCTGTCAATATTTGACGTCGGGCAGATTTGAGGGGGGCTCGCTTGGCCAACTCCAGTCACCGGCTCGCCGCTTGGCGCAGCCGGCTGCAACCCGCGCTCCTGCTCATGCGCTGGGAAGGCGTGGTTCTGCTGGCCGCGCTCGGCTTCGGGCTGGTCTCGGCGCTGGCCACGCGCTGGTTTTTCGGCTTCGTGCTCCTGTCGGCGGCGTTCCTGTACGCGAGCTGGGCGCGCGCGCTCGGCAGCTCGGAGGCATCCGAGCGCTTCAGACGCCGCGCCCGAGTGGTGGGACTGTGGGTCTGGGCAGCGCTCCTGGCCCTGATCGGCCTCGCGATCTTCTGGCGCTTTTCCCGGTGGTGGGGCGCGGCGCTTTTCGGCATCGGCTATCTCGTCGCGGGCATCTGGCACGTGCGCTGGCTCAGTCGGCGGGATGGTCAGCTTTCGCTGCAGTTTCGCCAGTCTGTCGCGCTGAGCGTGCTGCCCATCGCGTTCGCATGGTTCGTCAACTCGAGCCTCTATCAGATCTACGGCGGAACGATCGGGAACATCGAGAGCGATGCGCCCGAGCAAGCGGAGCTCGACAACCGCCTGAGGTCGCGCAGCCGGGCGCTCGAGGCACGGGAATCGACGCTGGCGCTGACGCTCTCCGGCGGGGGTTATCGTGCGGCGGCCGTGCATGCGGGCATTCTCTGGGCGCTGGACGAGGCCGGACTGCCCGTGGATCTGCTGTCGACGGTTTCCGGCGGCTCCATCGTCGGAGCGTCCTACACCATGGGCCTGTCCGCCGCCGAGTTTCGCGACCAGCTCAAGCGCACGAAGCCGGGCCTGCCGAACGACCTGACCAATTTCTATCCCGTCGTCGCCCAGCTGTTCGTGCCGGGCTACGGCAGTGGTGATACCTATGCCAATCACTTCAACCGGGTCTTTTTTCACGGTCGGCGACTCGAGCAGACCGGTCCGCCGCGGCTGATCGTCAATACGACACGCTACAGCGAAGGAACGCGTCGCGCCTTCAGCGCCGAGACGGATGGCCACGTTGCGCTCGGCCGGCTGGTCGCGGCGTCGGGCGCATTTCCGGTCGCTTTCGATCCGGTAGCGATCGACGGGGACCTTTACGTAGACGGCGGCGTCGTCGAGAACCTCGGTGTCGGTGGCTTGCAGCAATATCTCGAATCCCATGCCGGCAACGATCTCGACGACCTGGTTCCCGACGTGCTGATTCTCTCGGATGCCGGGTTGATTCCGGCGGCGCCGCAAGGCTGGAACAAGCCATCGGTTCTGCAGATGGCGCTCAGGGCGCAGCAGACTTCTTATTTTGCGATGCATCGCTGGATCTACAGCTTTTATACCGATGGCGCCTACGACCGGGCCGGCGACGGTCGCGTCGAGCAGCCGTTCGAGGTCAGGGCCGGCAGGCTCTGGCCGAGTCTCCCTGCCGGGCTGGCCGATCGCAGCGTTAGCGTGTTCGTTCTGAGTCCCTCGTCGCCCGCGGAGCGAGTCTGGTTCGAAGGCAGCGAGG
>JASFSD010000301.1:0-4270 GCA_050114575.1 Gammaproteobacteria bacterium
GCCGAATGCCGCGCTGCCGACAGGATACTGTGGATCCCGAATCCCGAGCGCTTCGTTGATGTCGCCGTTCGGGTCCGCGAGCATGGTGTAGCCGACGTTCTGCTCGTCGTAGAACTGCTTGATCAGCGGCACCTCGTCGACGCTGACCGTGATGACGCTCAGACCCAGGGCTTCGAACTCGGCCAGCCGAGAATTGACGTCGGCCAGCTGCCGCTTGCAGTACGGACACCAATCGGCGGAGCGAACGAAAAACACAGCCGCGCCCTTGTCGCCGTAGAGGCTGGTGAGTGACTGCGGGTCGCCATTCTGGTCGAGCGCTTCGAGGCTGTGCGGGAACGTGTCGCCGACGGCAGGTCCCGGAATCTCGTCCTGGGCGCATGCGGCCGAGAGTACAAACAGCGCGACGGGCGCGAGCAGCCAATGCGTTCTCATGGTCTTGCCTCCAGTGGCGATATTCTGAGTAGGACCGGGTTGGCGTCGTCAGTTATTACATAGAGTAACCCGTCCGGTCCCTGGCGGACGTCGCGGATCCGAGCCCTGAGATCTCCGAGCAGACTCTCCCGACGCAGCTCCTCGAGATTCTCGTTGACTACGATGCGCTCGAGCCCGCCCGTGCCCGGAATCTGGCCGCGGCGCGCGCTGCCCACGAAGAGATTGCCGTTCCACTCGGGAAAGCGGTCGCCCGTGTAAAACGTCATACCCGTCGGGCCGATCGATGGAATCCAGAGAATCAGGGGCTGCTCGGTATCGGGCCCGAGCGGTCTTGCGGAGTGTCGCGGACCTTCGTAGCTGCGGCCGAAGCTGTATTCGGGCCAGCCGTAGTTCCGTCCGGGCAGGATTCGGTTGACTTCGTCGCCGCCGTTCGGCCCGTGCTCGACGGCAAGGACGGCGCCGCTTCGAGGGTGCACCGTCAGTCCGAGCTGATCCCGATGACCCAGGGTGAAAACTTCGCCGCGGGCGCCTGCTACGTCCGTGAACGGGTTGTCGTCGGGAATCCCGCCGTCCTCGGTCAGGCGCAGGACTTTGCCGTAGACGTTGTCGGTGCGCTGTGCCTCGTCACCGAAAGGCGCACCCGTGGTCATGTACAGGTAGCCATCCGGCGCGAACGCGAGCCTGGAGCCGCTCGAGCCGGTCACGGCTTCGCCTTCGAACAGAACCTGCGGCGCAATCAGGCGGCCGTCGAGGTACAGAGCGCGTGCCAGGGTCACGATCGAGGTCGCCTGGCCCTCTGCATTCGGCTCACCGCTGGCGTTGTAGGTGTAGTAGAGCATGCCGTTGGCGTCGAAGTCCGGGTGCGCGGCAATTTCGTGCAGGCCGCCTGTGCGACCGACGCCTCTGGGCGGTCCGCCTTCGACCGGAGCGTCGACGAGTTCGGTCTCGCCGCGAGTACCCGTCGCGTCGCGCACCAGCCGCATGCCGACCCCGCGCTCGGAGATCAGCGCGTCGCCGTTCGGCAGGAAAGCCAGGCTGAACGGCCGGCCGAAACCGCCGACGACGACCTCCACCCGGATGCCCGGCTGCTCTGCCGTTTCGAACTCGAAAGGCGCAGCGCTGAGATCGAGAGGCTGAAAACCGAGATCACTTCCCTGGCTCAGGGCGTTCGAAGCCGCCAGCAGGGTAATCGCCGAAAGAGCAGCGCTGATGGGCATTCGTTTCGTCGACATTTTCGTGGCCTCTCCAAATAAACTCAAAACCCGCGCGGATCGGAGACTCGCATGCGCCCGGGGGCTCGCGCGAACCCAGTATGCGCTTGCTTGTCCTGTTGTTCGTTAGTCCCGCGCCCAATCATCCCGGCAAGCCGTCGCAATGGCAATCGGCTAGGATAGAGCTATGAGCCGATTCGGATGCCTCGTGCTGTGTCTGCTTGCAAGCCTGCCCGCTATGGCCCAGCGTGATTTCCAGGAATTCGTGCCCTATGAGCGCCGCCGGGATGCTGGCGCCTCGCTGCCTTCGGACTACGACGTGCCGGGCGAGTTCGTGGTCGGGCGGCTCATGTTTCCTCAGGTCCGGTTCGGCAATGTCTTCGGCGCCGGAGGCGGGGACTGGACTCGGGGCGGGACCGCCTGGGCCGTCGATTATCCGCGCGGCGACCGGACCTTCGCCGCGCTGCTTCGGCGGCTGACCAATATCGTCGTGCGCTCCGTCGAGCAACCAGTCAACCTGGACTACGAGGACGAAGCATTCCACTGGCCATTCATGATCTCCGGTCTCGTTGGGGCCTGGGATCTGACGGACCGACAGGCCGCGCGGCTGCGCGAATATCTGCTCCGCGGCGGGTTTCTGCTCTGCGACAGCTTCTACGGCAGCAATGAGTGGATGGGCTTCGTCTCGAGCATGAACCGTGTCTTTCCTGACCGGCCGATCGTCGAGCTGCCGGATACGCACCCGATCTTTCATATCGTTTTCGATCTGACCGATCGGCCGCAGATTCCCACCTGGCAACATCTGCCTCAGGGTTACCGATTCGACGGCTCTGAGCCTCACTGGCGCGCCATTCTGGACGACGACGGCCGGGTCATGGTTATGATCGCGTTCAATAACGATATCGCCGATGGCTGGCAGCGCGCCGACGAGCCGCGGTACCCGCAGGAAAAGTCGACGCTCGCCATTCGGCTCGGGGTCAACTTCGCCGTGTACGCAATGACGCACTGATGAGAAGACGCAGGCTGCTGACAGGTTTTTGTGCTTTCGGACTGGGTGGCCCGGGGCTGGTCCGGTCGCAGACGACGGACACGGGCGCCGCCTCCGCGGCGCCGCGGGAAGACGACCGTCTGGTGTTCGCTTTCGGCAGCCGGGAAGGGGAGGTCGTCGCGCCTGCGGACCTCGCGGTCGGTTCGCCGCAGGTGTTTGCCTTTCCGCAGGACGCCGAATCAGGAACGGTGCGCAACGGTACCCGGCTGAATCAGGTGCTCGTGATTCGGCTCGAGCCGGATTGGCTTACCGAAGAAACGAGAGCGCGGTCGGCCGCGGGCATCGTTGCCTACTCCGGAGTCTGCACGCACACCGGCTGCGATATCGAAGACTGGGATGCGGCGCAGAATCGCTTCCAGTGTCCGTGCCACGAGTCGCAGTTCGACCCGAGCGACGGCGCCCGCGTCGTCGGTGGTCCGGCGCCCTGGCAGCTGGCGGCGCTGCCCCTCAAGCTGGTCGCCGGCGAGTTGCTCGTCGCGGGCGAGTTTATCGGTCGGATCGGGTTTCAGCAGCCCGGGCTAAACAATCCGTTCGGGTTTTGAAACGCGTTTCTTGGGGGAAGTCATGAGTCGCACGATCAAAAGTTTTGTCTCGCTCGTTGCCGCGGCGATCTGCCTGCTGCCCGGGCTCAGTCCGGCTCAGGGCATCGTGGACTACTCGCCGGTGACGGACGAGCGTCTCGTTTCGCCCGAGGCCGGCAATTGGCTGATGTTCCGCAGAACTTACGATGGATGGGGCTACAGCCCGCTCGACGAGATCGACACCCGCAACGTCGATGAGCTCCAGCCGGTATGGACCGTCAACACCGGAATCTCCGAGGGTCATCAGGCGCCGCCCATCGTCAACGACGGGGTGATGTTCGTTACGACGCCGCTGAATCAGTTGCTCGCGATCGATGCGCGCAATGGCGATGTGCTCTGGATGTACCGGCGGCAGATGCCGGCAGACATCCGGCTCGGTCATCCGACCAACCGGGGCGTCGCACTCTATGGCGACAAGGTCTACATGGCGACTCTCGACGCGGTCTTGATGGCGTTCGATGCGGTGACCGGAAACGTCGTCTGGGAAAAACGGATCGAGGACTACAACAGCGGCTATTACATTACGATGGCGCCGCTGGCCGTCAATGGCCTGATCATGGTCGGCGTTTCCGGCGGCGAGCGCGGCATCCGCGGCTTCGTCACGGCGGTGGACGCGGAGACGGGCGAGGAGGTCTGGAAGTCATACACCATTCCGGGGTCCGGCGAGCCCGGTAACGAGACCTGGCCGGGCGAGACCTGGCAGCGCGGCGGCGCACCGGTCTGGGTCACCGGGACTTACGATCCGGAGCTCAACCAGACCTACTGGGGTACTGGAAATCCCGGGCCCTGGATTGGCGACGCCCGGCCCGGCGACAACCTCTACACGAACTCCGTCGTCGCGCTCAACGCCGACAGTGGCGCGCTCGAGGGGTATCACCAATACCATTGGAACGGCTCGTGGGACTGGGACGAAGTCTCGACGCCCTTGCTCATCGACGTCGAGCGCCGCGGACGTACGATCCCGAGTCTGGTCCATCCGGGGCGCAACGGTTATCTGT
>JASFSD010000302.1:0-4250 GCA_050114575.1 Gammaproteobacteria bacterium
GGCCTCGACCGCCGGGCGCGTTGAATTTGGTCGCAATGAACATCTCGTCGCGCAGATTCAACTCGCCGAGCGCCCGGCCTATCACTTCCTCGCTGGCACCATAGCCGGCGGCCGTATCGATAACGGTGCCGCCCATCGCGTGCATTCGCGCCAGCACGTTCTTCACAGCGTCGTAATCCGCTCGCCCGAACTGATTGGTGCCGAGCCCGCTGACGGGAATGAGCTCGCCAGTCGACGGAATCGGGCGCGTAATGACCTCGGCGGCCGCGCCTGCGACCTGAGCGCTTACCCAGACAGGTAGAGAGGCAATCATGCCGGTTGCTACGCCCGTCTTCAGGATGTCGCGACGGGATCTGAGATTGGATTCACTGGTCATGGGAGCCCCCCTGTTGTTCGTGCGAACTTGGATACAAGCTCGAGAACAGAAGTTCCCCGCGCCCGGAGATTCAGCGGCCGCGTTCCACCGGCCTGGATTCGGAGTGAAGCAATCCAGCAACGCGAGACGTTGCTACCGCTCGAGCCAGTCGGTCAGCGCAGCTGTGATGGCTTCCGGTCTCTCCATCGTGCTCATGTGGCCGCAATCTGGCACGTCCACGAGCCGACTCCCCTTGATCAGCTCGGCCATTTGTTCGTGACGGGACAGCGGGCTCCAGCTGTCGTCATGACCACAAAGGATCAGCGTTGGAAGATGCAGGTTTGCCAGTAGGTCGGTGCGGTCAGGCCGGGTCAGCAGGGCATTGATCTGTGCCTCAAACTTCTCTATTCCGCCGCGCACGATCATCGAATGAATGGCGTTCATCAATGGCTGATCAGCAAGCCGTTCGGGATGCACCATGCCACGCGCCCATTCCTCGGCCATGTCCAGCATGCCCTGTTTCCGGGCAATCTCGAGCAGGCGGAAGCGGCCGGCCTTCTCGCGCTCGCCACGATCACCGAAAGCAAGGCCCTCGAAGCCTGTGTCGAGCAACGCGAGCCGCGTTACACGCTCGGGCGCACGCGCGAGCACTTCGAGGGCGACTCGACCCCCCATGGAGTGGCCGGCGAGGGCGAACTGCGTCCCGGCGTTGTCCAGAATACGGTCCGCCATCGCGCCGAGCGAGTCGCTGAGCCCGTGCTCGGCGACCTGGATTTCGCGATCTTCCTGCAGTGCCGCGATCTGGTGTTTCCAGACCGTTTCGTCGCACATCAGTCCGGGTACGAGCACGAGCAATTCGGTTTGCTTCATTGGGGCATCTGCATAGCCATGACAGTCATTGCCGACCAGCATATAGTACTGGTAACGATGAAACCCGAGGTACACCCGGCAATGCGCAAACGGCTGTATTCGCTCGACGAGCTCGAGGATATTCCAGGCACCAAGGTCTTTACGGCGATGCGCAGTCGCCAAGCCTATCATCTGCACAAATTCTGCATGTCGCTCATGGAGGCAGCGAACCGCGAGGAGTTCAAGAAGGACGAACGCGCTTATCTCGACAAATTCCGCATGAGCGAGGAGCAGAAGCAGGCGGTTCTCGATCGCGATTTCAATCAGCTGATCGAGCTCGGTGGCAACATCTATTTTCTCGTCAAGCTTTCCAATACCGACGGCTGGAGCACGCAGAAGGCCGTTGGCTCGATGACCGGCATGACGCCCGATGAGTACGCCTCGATGATGCGTGCGGGCGGCAGGCCCATCGCCGGCAACCGTTCGATTCGCGGCAAGAAATAGTGGCGCGTATCACGGCCGGGATCGCCTCGAGCCACGTGCCGGCCATCGGTGCGGCATTCGATCTCGGGCGCACTCAGGAACCACAGTGGAAGCCTGTCTTCGACGGCTTCGAATGGGTGAAGACGTTCGAGCAGGAAGAAGATCCGGACGTCGTGATCCTCTGCTACAACGACCACGCGAGCGCAATGATGCTCGACGTGGTCCCGACCTTCGCACTCGGTTGTGCCGAGGAATTCGCTCCGGCTGACGAAGGCTGGGGCCCGAGGCCGGTGCCGGTGGTCATGGGCGACCCCGTGCTTGCAGCGCATCTCGCAGAACAGCTCGTCATCGACGAGTTCGACCTGACCCTGATGAACCATATGGATGTCGATCATGGTCTGACGGTGCCGCTGTCGCTGATGTTCGGCAAGGCCGATGCGTGGCCCGTCCGCGTGATTCCGCTCGCGGTGAACGTGACGCAGTTTCCGACGCCCTCCGCCGAGCGCTGCTGGCAACTCGGCGAGGCGATCGGCGATGCAGTCCAGGCGTACCCTGCCGGACTCAACGTGCAGATCTGGGGCACGGGTGGCATGAGCCACCAGCTTCAGGGTCCGAGAGCGGGGCTGATCAACCCGGAGTTCGACAACGCCTTTCTCGACAAGATCTCGAACCAGACGGACGAACTGCGAAAGATCACACGGCTCGAATTCCTTCGTGAGAGCGGGTCGGAAGGCATCGAGCTGATCATGTGGCTGATCATGCGCGGCGCGCTGGGTGACAAGGTCGAGGAGCTCTACCGCTTTTATCATGTGCCGGCATCGAACACGGCCGTGGGGCACATCGTCCTGCGGCCTTCGACCTGAGCTGAACGGGACTCGGTGTTGGAATCATCCGCAGAACGTTAACGAACAGGGAAGCATGGAGAACACGATGGATACAGAAGTGAAATGTCCGGTAATTCATGGCGGAAACACGGCTGCCGGACATTCGGTGATGGACTGGTGGCCGAAGAGCCTGAATCTCGACATCCTCCATCAGCACGACACCAAGACCGATCCGATGGGAAGGGACTTCGACTATCGCGAGGAGGTCAAGAAACTCGATTTCGATGCCGTGAAGAGGGATGTCTCGGCGCTGATGACAGACAGCCAGAAGTGGTGGCCTGCCGACTGGGGTCATTACGGTGGCCTGATGGTGCGAATGGCCTGGCACGCGGCGGGCAGTTACCGCATTGCCGATGGCCGGGGCGGCGGCGGCACCGGCAACCAGCGCTTCGCGCCGCTCAACTCCTGGCCCGACAATGTGAGTCTCGACAAAGCGCGCCGTCTGCTCTGGCCTATCAAGAAGAAGTACGGCAACAAGCTGAGCTGGGCCGACCTGATCATTCTCGCAGGCAACGTCGCGTACGAGTCGATGGGCCTCAAGACCTTCGGCTTCGGATTCGGCCGCAAGGATATCTGGCATCCGGAGAAGGACACGTACTGGGGCTCTGAGAAGGAATGGCTCGCCAAGGATCGCTACTCGGATGCGAGCGACGAGGCCTCGCTCGAGAATCCGCTTGCGGCGGTGCAGATGGGTCTGATCTACGTCAACCCGGAAGGCGTCGACGGCAAGCCGGATCCACTGAAGACGGCAGAGGCCGTGCGCGTGACGTTCGCGCGGATGGCGATGAACGACGAAGAGACTGTCGCGCTGACGGCAGGCGGTCACACGGTCGGCAAGACACACGGCAATGGCGATGCGAGCAAGCTCGGCCCGGATCCCGAAGGCGCGCCTCCGGAGGAGCAGGGCTTCGGCTGGAAGAACCCCGGCGGCAAGGGCATGGGTCGCGACACGATAACCAGCGGCATCGAGGGTGCCTGGACGACACATCCGACGAAGTTCGACATGGGCTATTTCGACATGCTGCTCGACCACGATTGGCAGATCCGGACGAGCCCTGCGGGCGCCAGGCAGTGGGAGCCCGTCGAGATCGCCGAAGAGGACAAGCCAGTCGATGTCGAGGACCCGTCGATTCGCTGCACGCCGATCATGACCGACGCCGACATGGCGATGAAGGAGGACCCGATTTACCGCGAGATCATGGAAAAGTTCCGCGCGGATCCGGATTACTTCAATGACGCTTTCGCGCGGGCCTGGTTCAAGCTGACGCATCGGGACATGGGGCCGAAGGCGCGCTACGTAGGTCCTGAAGTGCCGGCAGAAGACCTGATCTGGCAGGACCCGGTTCCCGCCGGAAGCACCGATTACGACGTGGGAGCCGTCAAGGTGAAAATCGCGGACAGCGGCCTTTCGATCAGTGAAATGGTCAGCACGGCCTGGGACAGCGCCCGGACTTTCCGTGGATCCGACATGCGTGGCGGAGCGAACGGTGCGCGCATCCGGCTGGCTCCACAGAAAGACTGGGAAGGCAACGAGCCGAAGCGCCTGGCGAAGGTGGTGAAGGTTCTGGAAGGCATTGCAGCCGATACCGGCGCCAGCGTGGCAGACGTCATCGTGCTCGCCGGCAACGTCGGCATCGAGCAGGCTGCGAAGGCGGCGGGCTTCGCAGTCGACGTGCCGT
>JASFSD010000303.1:0-4248 GCA_050114575.1 Gammaproteobacteria bacterium
GCCGGGCTGAGATCCGTCGAGTCGAGCATCTCGGCATCGTCGGCAGGTCGCAGCGGCGCCACCGAACGCGAGGCGTCCCGCGCATCACGTTCGGCAATGGCCTTCGAGAGGTCGCGCAGGCTAACACCAATCCCCTTTTCATTCAACTGGTTATGGCGCCTCCGAGCGCGTTCTTCCGGGCTTGCGGTAAGAAACACCTTGAGGACTGCTTGCGGAAAGACAACGGTACCCATGTCGCGGCCATCCGCCACCAATCCGGGCTCGACCGCGAATGTGCGCTGGCGCTCCAGCAGCGCCTCACGTACGCCGGGAAGCGCCGCCACCCGCGAGGCCGCCCGACTCGCCGATTCGCTGCGTATTGCCTCGGTCACGTCCTCACCTTCGAGGACGACCGAGAGACCTGCCGGGCCCTCCTCGAAGCAAAGATCCAGCTCCCGGGTCATCTCGGCCAGCGACTCCACGTCGTCCATAGGAATGCCCCGACGCTCCGCCGCGAGCCCCACACATCGATACAGAGCCCCGCTGTCCAGCCGATGCCATTCGAGGATCCTGGCCACGGCTTCCGCGATGGTTCCTTTGCCCGACCCACTCGGGCCGTCGATGGCGAGCACGGGTACAGCGGCTTCCACACGCGTCACCCGCGAGAGACGGCGATTTCGAGACCTGCCCCGCGAGCGACGTCGACGAAACCTGGAAACGATGTGGCCACGTGCGCGGTGTCCCTGACGGTAATCGGACCGTCGCTGACGAGACCGGCCACAGCAAACGACATCGCGATTCGGTGATCGCCATCGCTCTGGATCGTGCCGCCAGAAATGCGGCCCCCATCGACGATGAGGCCATCCCCGGTCTCCTGCACCTCGACGCCGACCGCCCGAAGCGCACGGGTCATGGCGTGGAGCCGGTCACTTTCCTTGACCCTGAGCTCGGCAGCGCCGGTCACGACCGTCCGGCCGCGAGCCGCCGCCGCGGCCACGAACACAACCGGCAGCTCGTCGATCGCAAGCGGCACGAGACCGGCCGGGATCTCCGTGCCAACGAGCTCGCCGGGAAACACGCGGATATCAGCCACCGGCTCGTTCCCGAATGTCGTCTCGTTCTCGGTCTCGATTCTGGCACCCATGAGACGCAGGATCGTCAGGATTCCGGTGCGCGTCGGATTGATTCCGACGCGGGGCAGCAAAACGGAGCCGTGTCCGGCCAGACAGGCCCCGACAATGAAAAACGCCGCCGAAGACAGATCGGCGGGCACGTCGATGGCGACAGCTGACGGGGCCGCGGGCCCTTCGAGCCCGACCCTGAGACCGTCCTCGCTGATGGCGAGCTCTATGCCCATCGCCTGCAACATGCGTTCGGTATGGTCCCGCGAGGGCCCGGGAGAAACGACTTCGGTGTTGCCCCGAGCACCGAGTCCCGCCAGGAGCAGCGCCGACTTTATCTGCGCGCTGGGCACCGGGAGCGAGTGCTCCATGCCGTTGAGTTGTCGCCCACCTTCGATTCGGACCGGCGGCGTCCCCGAGTTGGTCTCGATCACGGCACCCATCGCCCGCAGCGGCGCCGCGACGCGCTCCATCGGCCGCCGGCTCAACGAAGCATCACCCGCCAGCACGGCGGCCGTGCCCTGCCCCGCCAGCAAGCCGATCAGGAGCCGCATCGCAGTTCCCGAATTGCCGAGGTCCAGCGGCGCGCTCGGCGGCTCGAGGCCGCCGGGGCCAGCGCCCTCGATCTCGAGGGACCCGTCCCCGTGGCGACGATAAGCCACGCCCATGTCCCCGAGCGCCGCCAGCGTCGCCCGGCAGTCGTCGCTCTCGAGAAAGCCCGAAATCGTCGTCGTGCCGCGCGCAATACCGCCCAGCATGACAGCGCGGTGAGAAATGGATTTGTCGCCCGGCACCAGGATTTCGCCGCCGAGCTTCTGCCCGGGGTCGATTCGGTAGGTTAGATCGCGTCCCGACATCCGACTCTAAAGCTGCCCGGGAGCTAGCTCACGGCCTTTGGATAGGCCCCCAGAATTCGAAACAGGTCGGAGGTTTCGCTCATCGCCGCGAGCGCCTGCCGTACGCTCTCGTCGTCGGCATGCCCGTCGATGTCGACGAAGAACACGTAGTCCCATTTACGTCGCCGCGACGGCCTCGACTCGATTCGCGTCATACTGATTTCGTTGTCGGCGAGCGGGCCTAGAAGATGGTGCAGAACGCCCGGCCCCGTCGTGCTCGTTGCCGAAACCAGCAGGCTCGTCTTGTCGTTGCCGCTCGGCGGAAACGTGTCCCGACCGATGACGAGGAAGCGGGTCGTGTTATCCCCCTGATCCTCGACATTGGCGAAGAGCACATTGAGATTGTAGAGCTCTGCCGCTGCCTCACCCGCAAGTGCAGCTGTGCCGTCCTCGTCGCGAGCCCGCCGGGCCGCCTCGGCGTTGCTCGACACGGTAATCTTCTCGGCGTTGGGCAGATTGACCGCGAGCCATGTCCGGCACTGGGCCAGCGACTGCGAGTGCGAGCACACGCGCTTGATCTCACTGAGATCGTTCATGCGCCCGAGCAGATGCTGGTGAATCCGGAGCTCGACCTCACCGCAAATCTTGAGCGGCGATGTCAGAAACATGTCCAGCGTATGATTGACCGAGCCCTCGGTCGAATTTTCGACCGGCGTCACGCCGAAGTCGGCAACGCCGGACTCGACCTCGTGAAACACCTCGTCGATCGTCGGCATCGAAAGCGCCCTGACAGAGTGCCCGAAATGCGTATAGACGGCGGACTGGGTGAAGGTCCCCTCGGGACCGAGATAGGCAATCTTCAGCGGCTCTTCCTGTGCGAGACAGGCCGACATGATTTCGCGGAACAGCCGCAACATCTCTTCGTTGCTGAGCGGGCCCTCGTTGCGCTCGGCCACCGCGCGCAGGACTCTGGCTTCTCGCTCGGGCCGGTAGAACTCCGCCTTCTTGGTCAAACCCTTGAGCTCGCCGACTTCTTTGGCCACGCGGGCTCTTTCGGAAATCAGGGCCTGAATCTGCTGGTCGATGCCATCGATCTTGGCGCGAAGCTGCTCCAGGGCCGGATCATCCGACTGCTTTCGCTGCCTAGACATCGTCTTTTCGCTCACTCTTCCGGACAAATCCTCGCCGAGAGTATGCCATCGATTGCCTGAATCCGCGTCAGCGTCGCATCGCTGACCGAACCGTCTAGATCGACGATCGTGTAGCTGATCGGTCCGCGCGAGTGGTTCACCATGTCCGCAATGTTGAGCTCGGCTTCCGCGAGCGCCGCAAGGATCTGCGCCACCATGTTCGGCATGTTTGCGTGCGGAATCGCAACCCGGTCCGGTCGCGTTCGGGGAAAGACGGTCTCGGGAAAGTTAACCGAGTGCCGCACATCGCCATTCTCGAGAAACTGCCGCAGGTTATCTACGACCATGACGGCACTGTTCTCTTCCGCCTCGGAAGTGGACGCCCCCAGGTGCGGCAGACAGACGGCGCGCGGATGCGCCTTGAGCGCCGCCGTTGGAAAGTCGGTCACATAGCTTGCCAGGCTGCCCTTATCCAGTGCAGCGATAACGGCCTTCTCATCCACGATGCCGCCGCGCGAGAAATTGAGCAGCACACTGCCGGGTTGCATTAGCCCGAGACGCCTGGCATCGATGAGCCCCTTGGTATCCTCGGTCAACGGCACATGCAGCGAGACGAAGTCGGAACCCTTCAAGACCTCCGCGATTCGCGTCGCGTGATGGACGCCGGACGAGAGCTGCCAGGCCCGCTCCACCGTAACCTTGGGATCGTAGCCGATGACCTTCATGCCGAGACCGAAAGCGGCGTTAGCCACTTCCACGCCGATCGCACCAAGACCGATGACGCCGAGCGTGCGCCCCGGCAACTCGAAGCCGACGAACTGCTTCTTGCCGGCTTCGACGGCGCGATCCAGTTCGGGCCCCTCCTGTTCGAGAGACCGCACGTACTGATGGGCCGGCACGAGATTTCGCGCGGCAATGAACAGCGAGCCGATCACGAGCTCCTTGACCGCGTTCGCATTGGCGCCCGGCGCGTTGAAGACCGGCACGCCGCGCTCGGTCAGACGGTCGACAGGGATGTTATTGACGCCGGCACCTGCCCGACCGACGGCCAGCAGGTTCGGCGCGAAATCCATCTCATGCATCGCGTGCGAGCGCACGAGTATCGCATCGGGCTCCTCGACGTCCGGGCCAACCTCGTAGGCGTCTTTCGGCAGACGCTCGAGCCCGGCCGGGGAGATATTG
>JASFSD010000304.1:0-4245 GCA_050114575.1 Gammaproteobacteria bacterium
TGAGAGAGAACATTTCGCCCTTAATCCCCATGCCAATGGCGGTACCAATGATGGCTCCGATTACTATGGCGATGTGGAAGCCTCGCGGTCGTTTCCTGAGGCTGGGGTTCTCTGCCATATCCAATAATTTCCCGCTCGCGCATGGTATGAGCGATTAGCGCCGGCCGCCGACTTTAGCATTCGAGCCCAGGAATGTCGGCCTTCTGGCCGTTACCGTCCGCCTGTTCCAGTTAGTATCAGGTCGTCGAGCATCTTCAGGAAGTCGGCTGCATGATTCTTTCCCGACGGCGCGCTCCTCCAGATTTCAAAAATCGGCAGCCGCACGATCAAAGGCAGCGTTGCATTGCGCGCGTCCCACGTTTGAGCATCGAGGTAGCCGCCCTTGAACTGACGATACCGGTACTCACAGTCCGTCATGAAGGCGTTATATAGCCCAAGCGCTCTGCGAATCTCTTCGCCTTCCGACAATGGCGCCCCGGTTATCACCTTGTCCCACGTGCTTGCGTGCTCAGCGAACCGAAAAGAGTTCTCCATCTCCCGGAACATGGCTGCCTGCATTGTCGCTGTACGGGTTTCTCGATTTGCGCGCGCCAACTGAATGCCGACGAAAATCAACGAAATCACTACGGCTGCGGAACCCAGCATCTCCGCCAGGTAGGCGTACTGTTCAAGCGTCATCTTTCCCCCTCGTCACGCACTGGAAACAAATCGTTCCGGAACTCGCGCGAGAACAAGCGAAGGCCTCGCCCGGTGCGCGCCTGACCATCGTGGTGTGAGTACTAAGATAGATGCACTCGTGGCAGGACGCCAACACAGGATGCGATGCTCAATATCGACCAATCCGGGCCAGCCCACCATGGGTAAGGCGGACCAAGCCAGAAACTTGACGCAGGTCAGTGCTGATAATTTGAGAATTGGTGCCGGTGGACGGATTCGAACCGCCGACCCACGCATTACGAATGCGTTGCTCTACCAACTGAGCTACACCGGCAAGCGAGCGCGGACTGCCAGTCGGGTCCGCGATGCGCAACGCTGACAGCGGCGCGCAGTTTAACACCGATCAATCGACGCAGCGCGCGCTCACCCGCGGCCCGAATCACACGGAGCGCCGATAACGTGACCGACCGTCGATCAGGATTGATCGGCGGGAAGGGCTATCGTCAAGCCGGGCGCGCTGCCCAGACTGAGCACCAGCCTGCAGCCGAGACGAGCTTGCCCGGAAACAGATTGCAGGGACGCCACTCCTGGCCCTCCTCTCCGGTCATCTGCACGCAGTTGGCGCAGTGCTGACCTTCTTCGTAGGTGGCCGCCCTCGGATCCGACGTGTCGAGATCGGCTACGTCGTGCACGTAGAACAGTGCCTGGGCCGTTGGGTCGTCCAGCTCGACGTGCGGCATGTCCTGTGCCACCGCCGCACCCTCGACCACGACGACGCCGACGGGAAAAGCGACTGCGGCATTACGCAGGAAGCGTCGGCGGGTAAATGTGTTTCGATCCATGAAAAACTCCGTTCTGTACTTCAGATTAGGACAATCTCAGCCTGTGCGAGCTGAACCGAGGCTGAATTCTACCGCTACTACGGCCAGCCGTTCGACCCATGGACCCTGCGGTTTGCCGTAAACCCTTGAGCACCCACGCGCGAAGGAGTAGGTTTGCGTGGCCAGGAGCCGCCGGGCGCAAAGCAAAGAACAGAGGATCGCATGTCAGAAGCCGAACAGAATGAAGCGCTGGTGCGCAATTTTTTCGCCGTTCTCAGCACCGGGCATCTCGAAAACATTCGCAAGACACTGCATCCTGACGCCAGCTGGACGCCGATGGTCAAAGATGTGCCAGGTGCCGGCGTGCATCAGCCCCGCGACGTGATTGTCGACGAGTTTCTAGCGCCAGTCAGGGGCCTGTTCGAGGATGGCGATCCGAAAACTACGGTCAACAACATCTTCTGCAAGGGCAATACGGTTTGTGCCGAAACGCGGGCGCTGGGCAAGATGAAGAACGGCAACACGTACGATAATCTCTATTGCTGGGTCATCGAGATCAAGGACGGCCTCGTCTACGCCATCCGTGAATACATGGATAGCGCCTACATCCAGACGATCGTGTGAGCCCTGCCTTATGGACCACGACTTCAGCGACAGGCACATCCTGATCACAGGCGCCGGCCGCGGCCTCGGCAGGCATCTCGCTGTCCGGCTCGCTGGATTCGGAGCGACCGTTGGCGTCGCAGACATCGACGCCGAAAACTGCCGACAGACCGTCGCCGCGATCGAGGAGGGAAACGGACGGGCCTTTGCCTTCCCCGGGGATGTGTCCGATCGGGACACGTTTCAAACCATCGCGGCAGAGTTTTCCGGTGTCGGCGGGCGCATCGACGCCATCGTCAACAACGCAATGATGCTCAAGTATTGCCCGGTGGAAGAGGTCGAGCCCGAGCAGTTGTCGGCTATGCTCGACGTCGGCATCAAGGCACTGTTCTGGTCGGCCCAGACCCTGCTCGAGCACTATGACGCGGAGCGCGGCGCCTGTTTGATCAACATGGCTTCCCCCGTTGCCGTGCGCGGCTATCCCGGCACGTCCGCGTACAGCACGGTCAAGGGTGCAGTCGTCTCGTTTACTCGCGTCATGGCGGCCGAGCTAGGACCGAGAAAGATTCGCGTCAACGCCGTCTCCCCCGCCTCAGTCCCGACGCCTGGTGCCATGGGACTCAATACCCGGGAGGAGTACGAGCGCCGTGCCGCAAGCATCCCTCTGAGGCGTAACGGAACCGAGGATGACAACTCGAACGCGATCGCATTCTTGCTCAGCGATGACGCGAGCTTCGTCAATGGCGAAGTCTTCAATGTCGATGGCGGCGTCGCCGCCTGCGCCTGATCCCGTCTAGAGCTCGCACCGATAGAGTGCGTCGATCAGTCGCGCCGCGCGCGGCCCGTTGGTGCCGACAGCGTGCATCTTGTTGCAGCAATACGAAAATCCGATTCCCGCGTCGGGGTCACAGAATCCGATCGACCCACCTATGCCATGGTGGCCGAAGCTACGCATGTTAGGACCCATGTAAACCGCTTCGGGCGTATTCAGCAGTACGCCGAGCGCCTGATGATAGGGGCGCTGCTGCAGCGCCTCGACCTGGTGGTGCTGTTCCGTGATCATGGCTTCGATCTGCTCAGGGCTCATGATGTGGACACCGTCGAGGTCACCGCCGTTGCCGAGTGCAGCATAGATTCTCGCCACGCCGCGCGCGTTGCCGTGACCGCTGCCGCTTGCGACTTCCACGGTACGCCATTCGGGTTTGTTCATCGTGACGACCCAGGGCTCATCGGGGTTCTGTTTGAAGGCAAGCGCCTTTAGCGAGGACTGATCCTCCGCGTCCTTGGCCGCGAACAGCGCTGCATCCATGTTGGGCATGACCTCGGCAACATGGGACTGCTCTTCCTCCGTCATACCTCCGATGTAGTACTCGGCATGAAGCGGCCCGGCCACTTCCTCACGCAGAAACGGCCCGACGGTCTTGCCGGTGACACGGCGCATGATCTCCCCGAGCAGGAAGCCCTGATGATGGACGTGATAGGCGGCCTTGGTGCCGATCTCCCAGAGCGGCTCCTGCACCTCGAGCGCATGAACGATCGCCTCGCGGTCGAACATCGCCCCCGGCCAGAGCGGATCCGTCGTCAGCACGGGCACGGCGGCCGTGTGATCGAGAAAATGCCGGACCAGGGTTTTCTCTTTACCGTTTTGACCATATTCCGGCCAGTACTTGATGACGTACTCGTCGGGATCGACGAGCCCGCGATCGATGAGCATATTGAAGCAGATTGCCGTGATGCCCTTGGCCACAGACATCATGCAGACTGTCGTCGGCGCGTCCCAGAGCGTTTGCATGTCCCCGTCGCGCCAACCGCCATAAATGTCGACGACCGTGCGGCCCTTCAGGAGCACCGAGCAGCCTGAGCCGACCTCGTCCTCGAGCCTGAAATTTTCGGCGAAGGCTTCGACGACGGGCTGAAACTCCGGCTCATAGCTCCCGGAGAGACGAAAGGTTCCGCCGCGCGCCTCGACGGTCGTGTTGAATTCCACTGGTCGACCTTCTATATACTGTTGCCGCTGGCCGCGAGAACATATCAGCTAAGTTGCCGACGAAACAACGCCGGCCAGCAGAGGCACCCGAACAAGGCAGAGCTCCCGGTTGAACACGCAGGCCACTCAATTCGACAGCGAGTTCGATTTCATCGTGATCGGGGGCGGTACGGCAGG
>JASFSD010000305.1:0-4241 GCA_050114575.1 Gammaproteobacteria bacterium
CGAGCTGTGTGTGCTTCAGGTCGCCACCGACGAAGTCGTCGCGGCTATCGATTGTCTGGCCCCATGCGATCTCGACCCGCTGTTCGATCTTCTCCTGGCCGAAGACAAGGTCTGGGTCCTGCACAGTGCACGCCAGGATCTCGAGGTCCTCTATTACCGCAACCAGAGGTTGCCGAACCAGCTGATCGACACTCAGATTGCAGCCGGCCTCACGGGAATGCCGGCACAGATCGGTCTGCAGAACCTCCTCGCCGAAGTGCTCGAGGTCGACATCGGCAAGCAGCACACACGCGCAAACTGGAGCCGTCGCCCGTTGACCGACGCCCTCAAGCAGTACGCGCTCGACGACGTCCGCTATCTGCTTGCCGCCTGGCACGCGCTCGAGCAAGAGCTCGATGAGCTCGGACGTCTCGCCTGGTTTCATGAGGACTGTGCCCGGCAGCTGGCACTGCCGATCGAGCCGGATACAGCCTCGCTCTATGACAAGATCAAGGGCGCGGGCTCGCTGCGGGGGAAACGTCGCGCCACGGCGTCGGCGCTGGTCGAGTGGCGCGAGGAGCGGGCCAAGACTTCGAACAGGCCCCGCCGCTGGATCCTTGCCGACGACCAGCTGGTGCGGATCGCGACCACGCTGCCTCGATCAACGGCGGAGCTCGAGGCAATTCCGAATCTCCCGCCACGTCTTGTCGCGCGCTCGGGATCACAGCTGCTCGAAGCAATCGAGGGCGCCGAAGAAATCGCCGACGCGCCACAACGCGCCGCGCCGGATCGAGGCCTGGTCAAGGCGCTGCAGGAGAAAGTCAGGTCTCGCGCCCGGGAGCTCGGGATTCAGCCGGAGTTGCTCGCGACCCGGCGCGATATCGCGAGGATTGCGGCGGAGCAGACCCCCGACGCGCTGCCGGCCGGTTGGCGACGCGCCGTACTGGCCGAGCTCCTCGAATCGATCAGTTGAGACCCAGCGTCGTGACGAGCCGCGAATGGACTTCGTCCACCCCGCCATCGGCCGCGACTGTCTTCAAGAGCCCGGCTTCGTCGTAATATTCGATCAGCGGCGCAGTCTCCCGCTCGTAGACCTCGAGCCGGTTACCGATCGTTTCCTCGTTATCGTCCTTGCGCATGAGCAGCTCGCCGCCGTTATCGACACACTCGTCGAGCTCCTCCTTGGGAGAGAAGTAGATATTGAGCAGTTTGCCGGTCAGTGAGCAGGTTCGGCGACCCGTGAGCCGCTTCATGAGGATCTCCGTGGGAACATCCATCAGCACGGCCACATCGAGCTCGAGCCCGAGCTCTTTGAAAACACCGGCCAGATCTTCGGCCTGCTGCCGATTGCGCGGATAACCGTCGAGAATGAAACCGTTGGCGGCGTCGGCCTCTCCGATCCGTTCCCGGATCATGCCTAGAACGATGTCGTCGGAGACGAGATCACCTGCATCCATTGCCGCCTTTGCCTTCTGACCGAGCTCGGTCCCGTTCGCCACAGCCTGGCGCAGGAGATCGCCCGTCGAAATCTGCGGCAAGCCGCAATCGGCCTCGAGCCGCTTGGCCTGAGTCCCTTTGCCTGAGCCTGGCGCGCCAAGCATGACGATGCGCATTGACCTCTACCCCTCGGTCGCGAAACGGCTCGCTAAACTAACGGCCGAGGCAGACATCGTCAATCGACAACCTGCGTTTGCTATTCTCGCGAGCGCAGTACGACCCTGGAATCGCGGAGGATCAGATGAAGCAGAATGCGTTCTACGCACAGTCGGGCGGCGTGACGTCGGTAATCAATGCGTCCGCCTGCGGTGTCATCGAGACAGCGCGAAAGCGCCGCTCCCGAATCGGCAAGGTCTATGCCGGGCGCAATGGCATCCTCGGTGCACTGCACGAGGACATGATCGACACCTCAGCGGAAACGGCGGCAACGATCGCGGCGCTCAGGAATACGCCCGGCGGCGCATTCGGCTCGGCGCGCTACAAGTTGAAGGGTCTCGACGAAAACAAGGCCGAGTACGAGCGGCTGATCGAGGTCTTCAAAGCTCATGACATCGGCTATTTTTTCTACAACGGCGGCGGCGACTCCATGGACACGGCCAACAAAGTCGCCCAGATGAGCCGGAAGATGCGGTTTCCGGTGAGCTGCATAGGAATCCCGAAGACGGTCGACAACGACCTGCCGTTCACCGATACGTGTCCCGGTTTCGGCTCGGTCGCCAAATACGTCGCCGTCTCGACTCGCGAAGCCGCTCTCGACGTAGCCTCGATGGCCCTGACCTCGACCAAGGTCTTCATACTCGAAGTGATGGGGCGCCATGCCGGTTGGATCGCGGCCGCCGGCGGACTGGCAGGCGAGAAGCCGGGTGATGCGCCGCACATCATCCTGTTCCCCGAGATTCCTTTCGACCAGAAGGCGTTTCTTCAACGCGTTCAGTCTTCGGTCGACAACTACGGCTATTGCGTGGTCGTCGTGTCCGAGGGTGCCCGCTATGCCGACGGCCGGTTTCTGGCCGACGCCGGCACGACCGACGCGTTCGGGCATACTCAGCTCGGCGGTGTCGCGGCAGCCGTCGCCGAAATCGTCCGCAGCCAGCTCGGGCTCAAATATCACTACGCAATCGCCGACTACCTGCAGCGGTCGGCCCGCCACATCGCGTCGGCCACCGACGTGCGCCAGGCGTACGCCGTTGGCAGGGCGGCCGTGCAGCTCGCGCTGGCCGGCGAGAATGCGGTCATGCCGATCATCGCCAGAACGTCCGATAAACCCTACCGCTGGGCCATCGACAAGGTACCGCTGTCGCGGGTCGCGAACCGCGAGAAGAAGATGCCAGGGAGCTTCATCACGCGAGACGGGTTCGGCATCACCAAGCGCTGCCGCACCTATCTGGAACCGCTCATACAGGGGGAGGATTACCCCCCGTATCGCCGCGGTTTGCCTCGCTACGCAACGCTCAAGGGCAAGTCGGTGCCGCCCCTGCTGGGAACGGAGTTTGTGCTAGAATAGGCCGCTTTTGTTGGGCGGCAGGGCCCAAAAACTCAATAAAAACAGTTAGTTATGCCATGCCCATCATTTCCTGGGCCGGCATTCCATGTGGGAAACAGCAGCGAGGCCCGAGCGCTGGCCTCGAGCTCGGAGGGTAATTGAATGGGAATTGGGCTTTCGTCGAGTGCGGCGATCTGGCTTTCGCTCGGCGCCGCGGTCCTCGCGGTGATCTATGGGCTCTTTTCGGCACAGTGGATTCTCGCTCAGTCGGCTGGATCCGAGCGCATGCAGGAAATCGCTGGCGCCGTGCAGGAGGGCGCCAAGGCCTACATGAATCGCCAATACGGCACGATTGCCGTTGTCGGTGTCATTCTGTTAGTGGCGCTCGGAATCGCGCTCGACTGGTACACGGCGATCGGCTTCCTGATCGGCGCCGTCTTTTCAGGCCTGGCGGGTTACATCGGCATGTTCGTTTCCGTTCGCGCCAATGTGCGCACGGCCCAGGCAGCCACCGAGGGCATCAATCCGGCACTACGGATTGCCTTCCGCGGCGGCGCAATCACCGGACTCCTGGTCGTCGGCCTGGGGCTGCTCGGTGTGGCCGGCTACTATGCCATCCTGACCCAGATCATTGGCCTCAATGTCGACGAAACGCTTTCGGCTCTCGTCGGGCTCGCATTCGGCGGCTCGCTGATCTCGATCTTTGCCCGCCTTGGTGGCGGTATCTTTACGAAGGGCGCTGACGTCGGCGCCGACCTGGTCGGAAAAGTCGAGGCCGGAATCCCCGAGGACGACCCGCGCAATCCTGCCGTCATTGCCGACAATGTGGGCGACAACGTCGGCGACTGCGCCGGCATGGCCGCGGACCTGTTCGAGACCTACGCCGTCACCGTCATCGCGACCATGCTGCTCGGCGGCCTGGCCGTCGCAGAGCTCGGCGCCAATGCCGTTCTTTATCCGATCGTGCTCGGCGGCGTCTCGATCATCGCCTCGATCGTCGGCACGTTTTTCGTCAGCACGAGCTCAGGCAAGGTCATGGGCGCGCTCTACAAGGGCGTCATCGTCTCCGGCGTGCTGGCGGCAATAGCGTTCTATCCGATCACAACGTCGATGTTCCCGACGAATGGTATGCAGCTCTATCTGGCTGCGTTGATCGGCCTGGCATTGACCGCCGCGATGGTCTGGATCACGGAGTACTACACCGGCACTGAATACAGCCCGGTCAAGAAAGTCGCGGCCGCCTCGGAAACGGGCCACGCGACGAACATCATCGCCGGACTCG
>JASFSD010000306.1:0-4238 GCA_050114575.1 Gammaproteobacteria bacterium
CGAACACGAGGTCGAGCGATTGGTCGGGGAACGGCAATCGGCGCGCGTCGCCGGCGACGCGCGCGAAACTGCCGCCTGCCGAATGCTTCAGCATCTCAACGCTCGAATCGAGCCCAATGACGCACGCGCCCGGAAAGCCGTTCGCCAGTTCCTTCGCACCCTGACCCAGCGCCGAGCCGAGGTCGACGAACGTCCCGGCCTCGATCCTGAGGCCTTCGAGCCGCTCCAACAGCCGGCGCCGCGCTTCGTCGTGGATAAAGCAGGCGCTGTGGAAACTCGGCGCTGCCCGGTCGAATCGGAGCCGGCTGCTCGACGCCTCCGGTAACCCTAGCTCCGCGGCCGGGTGCTGCAATGGCCTGGCCTAGCCGGCCGACGATCCGGGCTGATCGGGGGCGGGAGCCGGCACGATACCCAGGCGCTCGAACAGCGCCTCGTCTTCGTTGGCACCGGGATTGTCCGTCGTCAGCAGCTTGTCGCCGTAAAAGATCGAGTTGGCGCCGGCGAGGAAACAAAGTGCCTGCATCTCATCGGAGAATTCGGTGCGCCCGGCCGACAGCCGGAGCTCGGACTCGGGCATCAGCACTCTGGCAGCGGCGATCGTCCTGACGAACTCGAGGGAGTCGAGCTCGGGTGCCTGTTCCAGCGGCGTACCGGGCACGGCAACCAGCCGGTTGATCGGGACGCTGTCCGGATGCGCAGGCAGAGTGGCGAGCGTATGCAGAAAGTCGATCCGGTCGTCGCGCGACTCCCCGAGACCGAGGATGCCGCCGCAACAGACCTTGACCCCGGCATCGCGCACTCGCTGCAGAGTCTCGAGGCGGTCGGCATAGGTTCGGGTGGTGATGATCTCGGAGTAAAACCCTTCGGACGTATCGAGATTGTGATTGTAGTAATCGAGGCCCGCCTCTTTCAGCCGCTCCGCCTGACCGTCCCGAAGCAGACCCAGCGTCACACATGCCTCGAGACCGATCTGCTTGACCACCTCGATCATCTCGATGACCGGTTCGAGATCGGCGTCTTTCGGGCCACGGAGCGAGGCCCCCATACAGAACCGCGTCGCTCCCGAGTCCTTGGCCCGCTGCGCCGCTTTGCGGACTTCGTCGAGAGGCATCAGCGGGTGGTCCGCCAGGCCCGTGTTGTAACGAACGCTTTGGGGACAGTAGGCGCAATCCTCCGGACAGCGCCCGGTCTTGATCGACAGCAGCGTCGATACCTGCACCTCGTTCGGGTCGAAGCGACGGCGGTGAACGGTCTGGGCGCGATAGAGAAGATCGTTGAACGGCATCTCGAAGAGTGCGGTGACCTCGGCGCGGTCCCAGTCGTTTCGGATATCGGAAGTGTCGGCCCCGGACGCCGTTTCTTGAAGTGCTGTCGACATAGGAAGGCTGCCTCTGGCCAATGTATCTGCAACGATCGAAAGTTTAGAACCCGATTTCTGACTGTCAATCGCACCATGCTTCGAGCACTGTCCGAGCTCGCTCGGCGGCTGTGCCCCGCAGCCTGTGCGCGCTGCGGCCGGACGCCGGTGGAGGGCTTCTGCGGCGACTGCCGGCGCGACTTTGCGCGCGTACCCGCCCCCTGCCATCGCTGCGCGATGCCGAGGCCATGCCGATCATGCCGGGGGCTCGAGGGTGACTGGCGCATAGACCGCATCAATGCGCCCTTCATCTACTGCCGGCCGCTGTCGACATATCTCAAGGCGCTCAAGTACCGCGGCAGGCGCGAGCTGGGACCGGCCCTGGGTGCGTTGCTGGCAGCCGAAGTCGGCATCGAGAACCTGGCTGTCGACCTGATTGTCGGCGTCCCTTTGCATCCGGCCCGGCTGCGGGCACGCAGTTTCAATCAGGCCCACGAAATCGCTCGGGCGCTGGCGCGCGGGTACCGGTGGCCGCTGGCGACCAACGTTCGACGCGTGATCGACACGCCACCGCAAACGGATCTCGACCGCGCCCGGCGCCACCGCCTCGCCCCGAGCGCCTTCTCGGTGCCTGACAGCCTCGCAGGCGCGCAGGTTGCAATCATCGATGATGTCATCACCACCGGCACCACGGTCAACGCGCTGGCGGCTGCGCTCAAAGCCGCGGGTGTTCTGCGTGTCGAGGCCTGGGCTGTGGCGCGCAGCATCGGCGAAGCCCGAGACTCCGCTCAGCCCGGTCCGAGAACGTAGTCGAGCGCAATTCCGAGAAAAACGGCGCCGCCAAACCAGGCGTTGTTCCTGAAGGCACGAAAACACGCATCCGGCTCGCGGCTCCGTATCAGATAGAGCTGGCGCAGCGCAAAGCCGGCCGCGGCGCCCAGCCCAACCAGGAACCAGCCGCCGAGCTCGACGCTCCGACCGAGCAGCAACAAGCCGATCAGCAGCAGGAGCTCGAGACCGACCAGGATCAGGAGGTCCATGTCACCGAACAGAATCGCAGTGGATTTGACCCCTAGCTTGAGGTCGTCTTCGCGATCGGACATGGCGTATTGGGTGTCGTAGATAACGACCCAGATCAGCGTGCACAGAAACAGCAGCCACGCCGTTTGCGACACGGCCCCGGTTTCCGCCGCGTAGGCCATGGGCACGCCCCATGCGAATGCGAGCCCGAGCACGAGCTGAGGCGCGATGATGAGCCGCTTCATGTATGGGTAAACGACGGTCAGCGCGGCACCGATGATGGCCAGCTGCACAGTCAGTGTATTCATCAACAGCACCAGGCCGAGTGCAACGAGCATCAGGACGACGAACAGCACGATCGCTTCCACAGGCTTGATTTCCCCGCTCGCCAGCGGCCGGCTTGCCGTGCGTCGGACGTGGGGGTCGATGTCGCGGTCGGCGAAATCGTTGATCACGCATCCGGCCGACCGCAGCACGACCGTGCCGAGCACGAACACCGCAAACACGGACGAAGACGGGCTGCCGCTGCTCGCAACCCAGATAGCCCAGAGCGTGGGCCAGAGCAACAGCCAGATCCCGATCGGCTGGTGCAGACGCATCAGGCGAAAATAGGCTTCGGATCGTACCGCCGCCTTTGCGGCCCGATCCGTGAGACCGTTGATACTAAACTTTGGCATATTCGGCATCGGACTTTATCCAGCGTCGAATCAATGGCGCAACCCGCTCCGGGAACTCGGCCTCGAGCCGATCCGATATCGCAACGACGAGCGGGAGCAGATCGGCGTCCCGCGCCAGATCGGCTACCTTGAGCTCCTGCAATCCCGTTTGCCGCGTGCCCATTATCTCCCCTGGCCCTCTGAGCTCGAGATCCTTCTCCGCAATCACGAACCCGTCTGTCGTCTCGCGCATCACCTTGAGTCGCTCGTGCGCGGTACGACTGAGGTTCGGGCCGTAGAGCAGGACGCAGGTCGAGCGTGCCAGGCCGCGCCCGACTCTGCCCCTGAGTTGATGCAGTTGTGCCAGCCCCATGCGTTCGGCTCCCTCGATGATCATGAGCGAAGCATTGGGCACGTCGACCCCGACCTCGATGACCGTGGTCGCGACCAGCAGGCTCGTCTCTCCGAGCTTGAACCGGCGCATGGCCTCCTCCTTGGCGGCATTCGGCATGCGGCCGTGCACCAGGCCAATGGATATTCCGGGCAGTGCATCCTCGAGTTCGGCGAACAGCGCCTCGGCAGCCTGGGCGTCGATTGCCTCCGACTCGTCGATGAGCGGGCAGACCCAGTAGGCCTGCGCACCTCCCCGGCAATGCTCCAGCACGCGCTCGACCAGGGACGGACGCCGCCGTCTGGGCAAAGCAACGGTCTGCACGGGCTCCCGACCGGCCGGCAACTCGTCGATGACCGAGCAATCGAGGTCTGCATAGGCCGTCATGGCCAGAGTCCGGGGAATCGGCGTCGCCGTCATCGTCAGCTGATGCGGCAGCCGACCCGCGGCAACTCCTTTGTGCTTCAACGTCAAGCGCTGATGTACGCCGAAGCGGTGCTGCTCGTCGACGACGATGAGCGCCAGCTCCTTGAAGCGGACGGCTTCCTGAAACAGTGCATGGGTCCCGACGATGGCTCGCGTCTCACCGCTGGCGATCGCCGCCAGCGCCTCCCGCCTTTGTGCGCCTGCCATCGACCCCGTCAGCAGCGTCAGGGGCAGGCCCACGGCTTCGAGCCAGGCCCCTACCGTCGCCGCGTGCTGCTCGGCGAGAATCTCGGTCGGCGCCATGAGCGCTGTTTGAAAGCCCGCGGCCGCCGCCAGGTACATCGCCAGTGCCGCGACGACCGTCTTGCCCGAGCCGACGTCGCCCTGC
>JASFSD010000307.1:0-4219 GCA_050114575.1 Gammaproteobacteria bacterium
CCTGCCCAACGGGCTTGGCACGCAGCGTTTACGGCGGAATCGGGTCGAATAGCAGCCGCGCCACTCAGCGGTACCCGTCTGCCGGCCGGCGAGCGCGTTGCTGCGGAATCGCCAGCCCCGGGTGAAGCCGCGGCTGCCGGTCCAGACGATGCGCCGCCGCGCTTTGCGCCGCCGATTCACCGCGTCGTATAGTAATCGTTTGCCTTTTCGCCCGACCATGTCGACCAAGAACATCCAGATCAGGGGAGCGCGCACCCATAACCTCACAGGCGTCGATCTCGACCTGCCGCGGGACAAGCTCATTGTCTTCACCGGTCTCTCCGGGTCCGGGAAGTCGTCGCTGGCGTTCGACACGCTCTATGCGGAGGGCCAGAGGCGCTATGTCGAGTCGCTCTCGGCTTACGCGCGCCAGTTCCTGTCGATGATGGACAAGCCCGACGTGGACCATATCGAGGGACTGTCACCGGCGATCTCCATCGAGCAGAAATCCGCTTCCCACAATCCTCGCTCGACCGTCGGCACCGTCACGGAGATCCACGATTACCTGCGCCTGCTGTTCGCTCGCGCCGGAACGCCGCGCTGCCCCGACCACGGAACGACGCTCGAAGCGCAGAGTGTGTCTCAGATGGTCGACCAGACGCTGGCGCTGCCCGATGGCACCCGAATCCTGCTGCTGGCGCCCGTTGTACGGTCGCGCAAGGGAGAGCACGCGCAGGTGCTCGAGCAACTCAAGGCGGCCGGCTTCCTGCGCGTCAGGATCGACGGCAAGACCTGCGAGATCGACGACCTGCCCAGGATCGACAAGCGCCGGCGCCACGACATCGAGGTCATCGTCGACCGTCTGCGAGTGCGTGAGGATGCGGGGCTCAGGCTCGCCGAGTCGTTCGAGACTTCGCTCGAGCTCGGCGACGGCGTCGCGCAGGTTGCGTTCATGGACGAGCCCGAGCGCGCCGACATCGTGTTCTCGAACCGTTTCGCCTGTCCGGAGTGCGGCTACAGCATTGCCGAGCTCGAGCCCCGGCTGTTCTCCTTCAACAGCCCGATGGGAGCCTGTCCCGAGTGCGACGGCCTCGGCGTGCGGCGGTTCTTCGACCCGGCGCGAATCGTCCGGCATCCCGAGCTTTCGCTCGCGGGCGGTGCGATCCGCGGCTGGGATCGGCGCAGCCCGTTCTATTTCCAGATGATCAAGTCGTTGGCCGAGCATTACGACTTCGACCTGGAGCAGCCGTTCGAGTCGCTGCCGAAGCGAATTCGGAGCGTTCTCCTCGACGGCAGCGGTGACGAGGAAGTTCAGTTCCATTACGTCAACGCCCGCGGCAGCAAGGCCCAGTGGCGGCATGCCTTCGAAGGCGTGATACCGAACATGAAGCGGCGCTTCCAGGAAACGGAATCGAATGCCGTTCGCGAGGAGCTCGGCAAGTATCAGAGCGTTCAAACCTGCGAAGGCTGCGTCGGGGCGCGCCTGAACGAAGCCGCTCGCAACGTATTCGTGGCCGACAAGTCACTACCGGCAATCAACGGGATGAGCGTCACCACCGCACTCGATTACGTGACCGCTCTCAATCTCGAAGGCTGGCGCGGTGAGGTGGCGGACAAGATCGTCAAGGAAATTCAGAACCGGCTGCAGTTTCTCGCCGATGTCGGGCTCGGCTACCTGACGCTGGACCGGAGCGCGGAGACGCTGTCCGGAGGGGAGGCACAGCGAATCCGGCTTGCGAGCCAGATCGGCTCGGGACTCGTCGGCGTCATGTATATCCTGGATGAGCCGTCGATCGGACTGCATCATCGCGACAACGGCCGACTGCTCGAAACGCTGATCAATCTGCGCGATCTCGGCAACACGGTGATCGTCGTCGAGCACGACAGCGAGGCCATCCTGGCCGCCGACCACGTCGTCGATCTCGGCCCTGGCGCCGGAGTCCACGGCGGCCGGATCGTAGCCGAGGGGAGCCCCGCACAGATCAAGGCGGCACCGGAATCCCTGACCGGGCAATACCTGAGCGGCAAGCGCCAGATCCCGCTGCCGCCGACGCGTTGCTCGCCCGACCCCGACAAGCTGTTCAAAGTCTTGGGCGCCTGCGGCAACAACCTGAAGCGGGTCGACGTCGAAATCCCGGTCGGGCTCTTCACCTGCGTCACGGGCGTTTCGGGCTCCGGTAAGAGCACGCTGATCAACGACACCGTGTATCGGCTGGCGGCGCAGCAGATCAACGGCTCGGGCAACGACCCGGCGCCGTTCCGCGAAGTCGAGGGCACGGAGCTATTCGACCGGGTCATCGAGATCAGCCAGAGCCCCATCGGCCGCACGCCACGCTCGAATCCGGCCACCTATACGGGGCTCTTCACGCCGATTCGCGAGCTGTTCGCCGCAACCCAGGAAGCGCGGTCGCGCGGCTATGCGCCGGGTCGCTTCAGCTTCAACGTCAAGGGCGGCCGCTGTGAGGCCTGTCAGGGGGACGGTGTGATCAAAGTCGAGATGCACTTCCTGCCTGACGTCTACGTCGCCTGCGACGTCTGCGAGGGCCGACGCTACAACCGTGAGACGCTCGACATCCGCTACAAGGGCAAGAACATCTCCGAGGTCCTGCGCATGACCGTCGAGGACGGCTGCGACTTCTTCCGTAACGTGCCTCAGATTGCCCGCAAGCTCGAGACGCTGATGGCGGTCGGCCTCGGCTACATCCAGCTCGGACAGAATGCGACCACCCTGTCCGGCGGCGAGGCTCAACGCGTCAAGCTGGCAAAGGAGCTGTCCAAACGCGCGACCGGATCGACATTGTACGTGCTCGACGAGCCGACTACGGGGCTGCACTTCCATGACATCGCTCAGCTGCTCGAAGTGCTCTACCGGCTCCGCGATCAGGGCAATACGGTGGTCGTCATCGAGCACAACCTCGATGTCATCAAGACCGCCGACTGGATCGTCGACCTCGGTCCCGAGGGCGGCTCCGGCGGCGGTGAGATCGTCGCAACCGGGCCGCCCGAGGCGATTCAGGCCGTCGCGGCCTCGCACACGGGTGCGGCTCTGCGCGAGGTGCTGCCGGCGGCCAGCAAACCGGCACGCGCGAAGCGTTCCCGCAAGAAGCGGGCCTGAGATCCGGTGTCGGCCCTGCGTCCCGCCAAGACGCCGAGACGCCGGCCACCGGGATTCTTCGGCGGCGAAGCAAGATCCGATTCGTCGGACCGACGTGTAGCGCTCTCGAGCTTCCTCACGCCGCGTTACTGGCGCAGCTGGCTGCTGATCGGATGGCTGCGGCTTGCTGCGCTGCTGCCATGGCGCTGGTCGCTGTCGCTGCACCGATGGCTCGGCCGCAAGCTCGGGCAGAGCTCGCGCAAATCGGTGCGGATGGTCGGCGACAATCTCGAGCGCTGCTTCCCGGAAATGACGGGCGCCGAGCGCACCAGGCTCGCTGACGACTATTTCGGCAACATGGGCGCGATCGTGGCCGAGCTCGCGCTGGCCTGGTTCCGTTCGCCCGATCGAGTCCGCGCCATCATCGAGATTGAGGGGCGCGAGCACCTCGAGCAGGCACTGGCCGGAGGCTGCGGCGTTATCCTGTTTCTCGGCCACTTCACCACGATCGAGATGTGCGGCGTGGGTGTCGGGGCTTGCGCACCGCATTTCGTGATAACCCACAACGCGCGCCGCAGCCGGCTGCTGAGCGAATTCCAGCGCCGCAGCCGCGAGCGCCTCGGCGACGAGGTCCTGACCAAGCACCAGGGTCGCGCCCTCATAAGGAGCCTGCGCGACAACGCAGTCGTCTGGTTTGCCGGCGACGAGGCGTACACGGGCAGGCATTCGGCGCTGATCCCATTCTTCGGCGAACCGGCACCGACCAGCACGGCTCTGAGCCGGCTGGCAAGGATCAGCGGAGCCGCCGTGGTGCCGCTGTTCTACCAGCGTAAAGCCGACGACTCGGGGTATCTACTTCGGTTCTCGCCCGCGCTCGAAGGCTTTCCGGGCGACGATGCGACCGCCGACACCAGACGCCTCGTGGAGATCCTCGAGCAGCAGATTCGCGAGTGCCCGGAACAGTACTTCTGGAAACAGAAGCGCTTCCGCGAATTGCCTCCGACGAGGCCCGAGCCCAACGCAGCCTGACCCGCCTCACGCGAGGCAGCCTGATCAGGCCAGGGGTCTGACGCCGACCCGCTCGCGAATCTCGGCGAGATACGGAACGCTGATTTCCCGCGCCTTCGCGGCACCGGCAAGCAGCAC
>JASFSD010000308.1:0-4212 GCA_050114575.1 Gammaproteobacteria bacterium
CGGAAGGCGTGCCCGTGCTCGACATGGTGCGGGCCAAGGCCGTGCTGCGTGATCTCGATTGCCGGCTGATCGGGCCGAACTGCCCCGGGATCATCACCCCCGGCCAGTGCAAGATCGGCATCATGCCCGGCGCCATTCACGAGCCCGGCCGCATCGGGATCGTCTCGCGCTCCGGCACGCTGACCTACGAGGCCGTGTCGCAAACGACATTGCGCGGGCTCGGCCAGTCGACCTGCGTCGGCATCGGCGGCGATCCCGTGCGCGGCATGAACTTCATCGACTGTCTCGAGCTTTTCGAGGCAGACCCCGACACCGACGGGATCATCATGGTCGGTGAGATCGGAGGGTCGGACGAAGAGGCAGCCGCCGAGTATATTTCCGCTCATGTGTCCAAGCCCGTCGTCGGCTATATCGCAGGTGTCACGGCGCCACCCGGCAAGCGGATGGGACACGCGGGGGCGATTGTCGCGGGCGGCAAAGGCACGGCCGAGGCGAAGTTTGCGGCGCTGGACAAGGCCGGCGTCGGCACGGTTCGCTCGCTGGCCGATCTGGGCGAGGCGATTGCGAAGGCCTTAGAGTGAAAATCGCGCTGGCGCAGAGCAACATCCGCGTCGGCGCGATCGACAGCAACACGGATAGTCTGATCGCCGACGCCTGCCGGGCGCGGGACGAGCTCGGGGCCGACCTCGTCGTGTTTCCGGAGCTAACGCTCTCCGGCTATCCGCCGGAAGACCTGCTGCTGCACGGGGGCTTGAGGCGCAGGGTCAGCGAAGCGGCCGAGCGCGTCATGCGCGAGGTCCGCGGTATCACGGTCTGCTTCGGGCTGCCGGAGTATGTCGACGATACGATCTACAACAGCGCCTCGGTCGTTCGTGACGGCGAGACCATCGCCACGCATCGGAAGTGGAAGCTGCCGAACTATTCCGTTTTCGACGAGAAGCGCTACTTTCAGCCCGGAGAAGAGCCGACTATCTTTTCGATCGGCGGCATTCGTATCGGTCTGATCATCTGCGAGGATGTCTGGTTCCGGGAGCCCGCGGCGGCCGCTGCGGCGGCGGGTGCCGACGTCATTCTCGTCATTAACGGCTCGCCCTTCCATACCCGCCAGCGCGAGACGCGCAGACAGCAGATCAGGTCCCGCGCCGAGGAGACCGGGCTGCCGATCATTTATCTGAATATGGTCGGCGGGCAGGACGAGCTCGTGTTCGACGGCGGCTCATTCGCGATGGACGCGAGCGGGACAGTTGTTCTGCAGGGGGACACGTTCGTCGCAGGGGTCTATGTTCTCGAGGTCGAAAAGACGGCCGAGGGAGTGGCTCGCCTGGTCCCGCAGCCTTTGCCGCCGGAACCGGAGCTGACGCCATCGATCTACGAGGCACTCAAGCTCGGCGTTCGCGACTACGTCGACAAGAACGGTTTTCCGGGCGTGATCCTGGGGCTGTCCGGGGGCGTCGATTCGGCGCTGACGCTGGCCGTTGCCGTCGACGCACTCGGTTCGGAGCGGGTCATGGCGGTCATGATGCCGTCTCGCTACACATCGGACATGAGCCTCGAGGACGCGGCCGAGCAGGCCAGACGCCTGGGTGTTCGCTACGAGACCCTCCCGATTGAAACGATCTTCGATGCCGTCGTCGATGTGCTGGCGCCGCTGTTCGAGGGGCGCGAGCCCGATACCACGGAAGAGAACATTCAGGCACGTTGTCGCGGCATCCTGCTCATGGCGCTGTCCAACAAGTTCGGCTTCATGCTCCTGTCGACGGGAAACAAGAGCGAGATGGCAGTGGGCTATGCGACGCTTTACGGCGACATGGCCGGCGGATTCGCGCCGCTCAAGGATTGCACGAAGTCGCTGGTGTATGCGCTGTCGAAGTATCGCAACGGCGTCTCGCCCGTCATTCCGGAGCGTGTGCTGACGAGGGAGCCTTCGGCAGAGCTCGCTGCCGATCAGAAGGACTCCGATTCGCTGCCGCCTTACGAGGTCCTCGACGCCATTCTCGAGGCATTCATCGAGTCCGATCAGTCGGTCGAAGAGATCAGTGACCGCGGTTTCGACCGCGAGGTCGTCGTCAGGGTGCTGGAGATGGTCAAGCGGGCCGAATACAAGCGCCGGCAGGCGCCGCCGGGTGTACGGATCTCGAGTCGCGCCTTCGGCCGGGACTGGCGTTACCCGATCACGTCCGGTTACTGACGCTCCAGCCTAGGCTCCGGATGTGGCGCCTTCTCCAGGCTCGCCGAAATTCTCCTCCAGCACGCGCCTCGTGTCGGCGGCCAGATCGCGCATTCCGAGCGACTCATAGGCTTCGATCATCAACGCCAGCGTCTGCTCGAGCTGCGGCGCGCCGGGATAGCGCTCGAGCGCGTACTTGGCCCGATTGATGGCGGCCACGTACGCGCCGCGGTCGAGATAGTACCTGGCGACGTGATTCTCGTAGGTCGCAAGCCGGTTGCGCAGGTAAACCATGCGCTGGCGCGAGTCTTCGACATACCGGCTGTCCGGGAACTGGCGTATCAGGTCCTGGAACGCTTCGAACGCCAGGAATGTCTCTTTGGGCGGGCGCTGGGTGATGTCGACTCTGAAGACGCGCTCCAGAATGTTGGGTTCCTTGTCGAAGTAGATGACCCCCATCATGTACAGGCAGTAGGCCACCTCGGGGACGCGCGGATTCTCGCGGATGAAGGTCTCGGCGATGTCGACGGCCGCCTCAGGCTGGCCACCGCGGTAGAAGGCGTAGATCAGATCGAGCTGTGCCTGCTTTGCGACCGGCGCGAACGGATAGCGCACGATCAGGTTGCGAAAGCTGATGATCGCGGCGTTCGTGTTGTTCTTGCGCAGATGCTCCGCCCCTTCATCGTAGAGTTGCTGAGCACCGACTTCCTGAATGGCATCATTGCGATTGCCGCAGGCGCTCAGGAGTCCGAGCAGGGCAATGCCGATGATCGCAAGTCGCGACAGGGTCGGTAACGGGCTACGCTTTGGGCTGTAAGGGATCATGGGACGGCGAATTATAGTGCATCGATCGTGGCTGCGATCCAGGCCGGACCGAAGATGACATGAGCGTAACAAACGAGCTGGTTTCGCGAACGGCGACCGTGCCCGCGGATATGGCGGGTCAGCGAGTCGACCGCGCCGCTGCGACGATCTGGGCCGACTATTCTCGCAGCCGGATCCAGCAATGGATCGAGTCGGGCGAGCTCACGGTCGACGGCAGCGCCGCGGTACGCAGCCAGCGTCTCAAGGGCGGCGAAACGCTGGCGATCGAGGCCGAGCTCGAACCCGTGCTCGAGCTCGCGCCCGAGCCAATCCCGATCGAGGTGATCTACGAGGATTCCGAAATCATCGTCGTCGACAAACCGGCCGGTCTCGTCGTTCACCCGGGTGCCGGCAACCCGAGCGGCACGCTGCTCAATGCACTGCTTCACTTCGATCGCTCGCTGAACCTCGTGCCGAGGGCCGGCCTGGTGCACCGGCTGGACAAGGACACGAGCGGCCTCCTGGTCGTCGCCCGCAACCTGTCCGCTCAGCAGGCGCTTGCCGCGATGCTCGAGCGGCGTCAGATCAAGCGCGTCTATCGCGCCGTCTGTCAGACCGTGCTCACGGGCGGAGGCGTCATCGACGCGCCAATCGACCGCAACCCGCGCGACCGGACCCGCATGGCCGTTCGCGAGGGAGGGCGCCCGGCGCGAACGTATTACCGGCTCGTCGAGCGGTTTCGTGCACACAGCCATGTCGAGCTCGAGCTCGAGACGGGCAGGACGCATCAGATCCGCGTCCACATGGCCCATATCCGGGCACCGCTGGTGGGCGACCCCGTCTATGGCGGGCGCCCGCGTCTGCCACCGCACCCGAGTGATGCCTTGCGACGCGAGTTACAGGGGTTCTCGCGACAGGCGCTGCACGCGATGCGGCTCGAGCTTGCGCACCCGGCCGAAGGCAGGCCGCTGAAGTTTACGAGCCCGCTCCCCGAGGACTTCGAGCATCTGCTCGCGGTTCTGCGCGGCGATCTCGAGGCAGCGCAAGCATGAGCGAGCCCGGCTTCGCCGCCGACTGGCCCGCGCCCGCGTGCGTCAGAACCTGGCAGACGACCCGCGCAGGCGGCGTCAGCCACGGTCCCTACGCGAGCCTCAATCTCGGCACTCACGTCGGCGACCGGCCCGAGGCCGTCGCCGAGAATCGCGTGCGCCTGTGCGCGGCGCTCGATCTGCCGGCCGAGC
>JASFSD010000309.1:0-4168 GCA_050114575.1 Gammaproteobacteria bacterium
AATGTTGGCGAAGTGCTCGCGTGGCGCAATATGTTCTGGGCGCTGACCGAAGCCATGGTCCGCGATCCAAAGCCATGGAAAGACGACTATCTGCTGCCCAACATGGACGCCGGCAGCGCCTACCAGGTACTGGCGACAATTGCCTACTCGAAAATCAAATACATTATCGAGCAGACCTGTGCCTCGGGGCTGATCTACCTGAACTCGCATGCCAGGGATTTCGCGAATCCCGATATCCGGCCCTACATTGACCGCTACATGCGTGGCTCCAATGGTTATTCAGCCGAGGACAGAATCAAGCTGATGAAGCTGCTCTGGGATTGCATCGGCACCGAGTTCGGCGCGCGCCATGAGCTCTACGAAATCAACTACAGCGGCAGCACGGAAGAAATCCGGCGCTATGCGCTGTTCGGCGCGATGGCGAGCGGCAACGCGGATCGTTTCAAGGGATTTGCAGAGCAGTGCATGGCCGAGTACGACCTCAATGGCTGGACGGCACCCGACCTGATCAATCCCGACGACTTGCAGAGTCCGCATCGTCACAAGGCTTGACGGCGCATCCACTTGGTGCCCAGGCGTTGCACGCAATCGACGCTTCGCCCGTGGGCGTTATGTCATCCTGGGCCATGCTGATACCGCGGCCATCGGCGTTTTGAGTTAACATTGTTAACCAATGAAACCTGCCGTTGGTCGTCTTGCCCTGCTGTGTCGGCTGTCGGCGGTTCGTGAATAACATGAAACTGCGGAAATCCTGTGAGTGAACGTCCTGTCCTCATTGCCGGCGGTGGAATCGGCGGTCTGAGCGTCGCTTTGACGCTGGAGCAGATCGGCGTGCCTTGCCTGGTCTTCGAATCGGTACGCAAGCTTCGTCCGCTCGGCGTGGGGATCAACCTGCAACCGAATGCGGTACGAGAACTCTATGATCTCGACATCGGCCCGCAGCAGCTTGATCGGATCGGATTGCAGGCCAGGGAGTGGGCGCTGGTTGGTCTGAACGGCCACGACGTCTACTCGGAGAAGCGTGGTGTGTTCGCGGGCTACAAGTGGCCGCAGTATGCGGTGCACCGCGGTGGTTTACAGATGTTGCTCTATGAGACCGCAGTGGCACGCCTTGGTCCGCATGCGGTCCGTACGGGAAAGGAGGTTGTTGCATATCGCAACACCGAGCGCGGGGTCGCGGTTTGCATCCGTGGGCAAGATGGCTCTGAGATCGAGGAGGAAGGTGCTCTGCTGATTGGCGCCGACGGAATCAACTCGGCGGTGAGGGCCCGGATGTACCCGGATCAGCCCCCGATCCAGTGGGGAGGCGCGATCATGTGGCGCGGAACGACGCCGGGTGTGCCCATTCGCACGGGCGCTTCATTTGTCGGACTCGGTACGCATCGTCATCGCCTTGTCTTTTATCCCATCTCGCAGCCCGATCCGGACACAGGTCTGGCGACGATCAACTGGATCGCCGAGCTGACGGTCGACAATTCGAGTGGCTGGACCAAAAGCGACTGGAACCGGCGCGTCCCTATAGATTCGTTCATCCATCACTTCGAGAACTGGAATTACGACTGGCTCGATGTGGGCGCCATGCTGCGTGGCGCCGACGAGGCATTCGAGAACCCGATGGTCGACCGGGACCCGGTCCCGACGTGGGTAGACGGGAACGTGGCATTGCTCGGCGATGCCGCGCATGCGATGTATCCAACCGGATCTAACGGAGCCAGTCAGGCCATTATCGATGCACGTGTGTTAGGTGCGGCGATGATAGAGAAGGGGGTCTCGGCTGCTGCGCTGCAGGCTTACGATGATGAGTTGTGTGCCGAGGTATCCGCACTGGTGCTGCGCAATCGTGGCGCAGGACCTTTCGGATTGCTCAATCTTCTGGACGAGCGATGCGGCGGCGTGTTCGAAGACATCGACGATGTCATTCCGAAAGCCGAGCGAGATGCGTTCATGCAGCGCTACAAGGAAGCGGCAGGTTTTGCCAGGGACGAGCTGAACAACTCGCCGCCGATCATCGCGCCTGGTGCCCGAGTCAAAAATGCCGCCTGAAGTTTCTGCAGGGGCAACGAGCCGCCGTGTCCTGCCAGAGAAGGGCGGTACAGCGGTGACGGTGCTGCTCTGTTTTCTGGTGGCCATCGTCGAAGGATTCGATATTCAGGCGATCGGCGTTGCCGCGCCCCGGCTGGCGCCGGAACTTGGCCTCGATTCCGGGGCGCTTGGTCTGATCTTTTCTTTCGGCAATGTCGGTTTCGTCATCGGCGCGATGGCCGGTGGTTGGCTGGCCGATCGCATCGGGCGCAAGCCGGTATTCGTGGGTGCGGTCCTGTTCTTCGGGCTGTTCACGCTGGCGACGACGGTGACCACGACATTCTGGCCGTTGCTCTCGGTGCGATTCCTCGCCGGCATGAACTTTGGTGCAGCCTTGCCGATCATGATGGCCATGGCTGCTGAAGTGACGACGGGCGAGCGACGCGCATTGACCGCATCGATGATGTTCTGCGGTATGCCGTTTGGCGGTGGCTTATCGGCCTTGTTGACGCAGGCATTCCCCCCGGACTTCGACTGGCGCTGGTTGTTCTACATCGGCGGCGCCATTCCCGTAGCGCTTGTACCGGTACTGTGGTTCCTGTTGCCGGAAACGCTGCGGTCGGGCGAGAAGCGCGAGTCGCCGCGAGTGAGTACCTGGCACGCGCTTTTCGGCGGTGGCCGGGCCACGGCCACGCTGCTTCTCTGGGCAACGTTCCTGCCAACGCTGATCATTCTCTATTTGATACTCAACTGGTTGCCGACGCTCGTAGCCGCCATCGGGATCGATACGGCCATCGCGCCGCAGGCGTCTCTCGCGTTCAATTTCGCCAGCATCGCCGGAGCGCTTCTGCTCGGAAAGCTGGTCGATCGTTTCGATGCCCGATGGCCGCTGACGCTGGCTTACGCGGGTCTTGTCATCTCTCTGATTGTGCTCAGTCAGTCCGAAGGCATTCTCCCGATTCTGATCTTCAGCGGTGCTGCCGGGTTCTTTCTGCTTGGCGCCAACTACGCGCTCTACGGCGTCGCCCCGGTGTTCTACGATCGGGAGATTCGGGGGACCGGCGCCGGTGCGAGCATCGCGGTCGGACGTGTCGGCGCTATTGCCGGGCCAGCGCTGGCTGGCGTATTACTGAGCAGCGGATTGTCCGCGTCAGGTGTCGTCGGTTACATGATTCCGGTTGCCGCCGTGGCGGGAATCGCGGTTTTTGCGCTCAGCTTTTGCAGAAGAGACCCCGAGTGATAATGAAACTATCCAGGACGCATGTATTCGCTTCGCGAATTCCGGGGGCGGCCATCGTCCTCTTCCTTTCAGTTCAGCTGGCCTATGCACAGGGGGTAAGCAGAGCACTGATTCCGGATCCGGCCTGGGATTGCTACCTCCCAGGCGGAATTCCGAAACCGGAAGACGGAACACTGATTTTCAACGTCGATATTCCGCTCGATCGAGCCGAGCGCATCGGCAGAACACAATACGGGGACCGGCGAATCGCCACAGGGCATGCCGGGTCTGTCACCGGGCCGCGATTGTCCGGGGCCGTGATGGAGGGCGCGCTCGACTTCGAGCTCATACTCGGCAACGGCACGATCGAGATCGAGCAGATTCTGGTGCTGCAGGCTGACGACGGCAGTTACATCTACGTGCGAAATGCGGGTACGGGGGCCGATGCCGGAGATGTCAGGGTCGTGCTGGATTTCGAGGCGCCGAACGAAAGCGATCATGCGTGGTTGAATGCGGGCACCTATGTCGCCCGGCGCATTCTGGACGTCGACGCGATGATGCTCGAGCTAAACGTTTACGACGTCTCGGGAGTGACGATCGATCCGGCGAATGCAACCAGGATCACGAAGCCCGATGGCGTGCTCGCTCAGTCGTGGGATTACCGGCAAAAGTCCGATTCCGAGCAGCAGGGCGAGATGCTGATCCGGGAAAATGTGACGCTGAGCGCGAGTCAGTCGGTGGGCCCGAGCAAACGCGGCAATCGGAATATCATTCCGATTGCCGGCGGAGAATTGAGCGGGCGCATCGAGGGCAAGATTCTGATGGGCGGGGCCGATTATCAGAACCTTTCTCCTCCGGCGACGATCGATGCGCGATATCTATGGGAAACCGATGACGGTGAGATCATCATCGTTCGCAACGGCGGCG
>JASFSD010000310.1:0-4165 GCA_050114575.1 Gammaproteobacteria bacterium
GAGCCGAGCAGATAGTAGTCGTCGGCCGTCGGCGTGACGAAATCCAGATCCATCCACTGCAGGAATGTCTCCAGGCCCTTCTCGTAATCCTCGAGCTGGATATAAAGCGTTGCCAGATTGCGCATGGACGACTGGATCAGACCGTCAGGCATGTCTTCGAACGGCACCGCGAGTATTTGCTCGTAGGCCTCGATAGCAGCCGGATAATCGTCTTCCTCGAAGGCGAGAAACGCACGAAAGTTGTAGGTCTGTGCCCTCTCGTAGTTGTTCAGATCCCGCATCTGCTGAACCCGCCCGAGGACCTCCAGCGCACACTCCAGGTCGCCTTCATCCATACAGACCTGCGCTTCGTTGAGCCGGTCGTACACGACGGTCCGGATCGTCGGAATGACTTTGGTCGTTCCGGGTGCCGCCGCCGACCCCTGCGGCTGGTCCGCCGGGCTGTTACCGGCGCGTTGTGCGGCCACCGGTAAGGAAAAGACGGCCAGTAGCAGCAGACCACCGACTCGCGCGCCGAGACGCTGACAGGTTGTGGAGCGGGATAGGATCATCGGCGGTTGCCTCTAGTCTTCGAGCTCGAAAATGATCCGGGTCGAGACGCCGGCAACTTCCACCGGGGTCCCGTCGATCACGCGCGGCTTGTACTTGTACTTGGATGCCGAGTCGACGGCAGCGCGATCGAACAGGCTGCTCGTGGACTCGATGACCACGATGTCTCGGGTATCACCCGTGGTCGTCACCGTGTACTGCACGACGACGTAGCCCTCGAGACCGCGCGCCGCTGCGCGCGGCGGATAGACCGGCGCAACCTTGACGATGGGGAGATACTCGCCGTCACTGACACCGAAGCCGAGGCCGCCGATGTCGGAGTTCATCGTCACCGGGGGAGCGACCATGGCGACACGGATGGCGCTGTCGAAGGCACCCACTGCCGGTTCCGGCATCTCAGGCGCCTGCTCGGGCTCGGGCGGCTTGTCGGGCTTTTCCTTCTTCTCCTCGACAACCTCGTTGCGCTCGACACGGACGAAATCGACGATACGGAACGCCGACTCGTCGCCGAGCGCGTTCTGTCCCGACGTGATCATGTACTGCATGACGAACAGCAGGCCGAAAGTGACGGCCGCGCCGATACCGATGGCAGCAACGAAGCGAGTCAGTCCTTTAACCATGGCTCCTAACCCCCGTTAGGCAAAAAACCTGATATTTATATACTATTTTGTTCAAGGTATGTCAAACGACGCACCCCCGAGATCTCTCAGATATCGCCTGCCGCGATGATTATCTCGTTGACGCCGGCCGCCTTGGCGGCGTCCATGACCCGGATGACGAGCTCGTTGCGCGCCTCGGAGTCGGCCTTGATCACGACCCCGGCCTCGGGCGCCTCCTGATGCAGGCGCTCGATCGCGTAGCGCACTTCGGTCGGCTCGATCACATCCCGGTCGATCCAGATCTCGTCCTGCGGGGTCACCGCAACATAGATACTGCCTGCACCGGCCTGAAATGCCGTCAGTGCTTCGGGCCGCTCGACCTCCACGCCCGGATCCTTGACGAAGACGGCCGTGACAATGAAAAAAATCAACATAATGAAGACGACGTCGAGCATCGGCGTGAGGTTGATTTCACTTTCGTCTTCCTGGACGCCCTCTTCGTATTCCTGCATCTCGCTGTTCCTCGTTTACGCGCGACGTCAAAGCTCGACGACGGAGACGTTGTCGATATCTGCCAGAACAGCAGCATCGAGAATGCCGACGAGCGTCTTGGTGGTTGAATCAGGATGAGTCTGGATAACCATGGGGCGCTCCGAATCTTCGGCGTGCATCGCTTCGATTCGAGGGCGCACCTGACGCAGGTCGACGATCTGATTGTCGACGTAGATCTCATCCCGGCCGTTGATCATCACGAGTATGGCACCTTCCTCGTCGGTGACGGCGGGTGCATCCGTCTGATCGGGGCGTTGCGCCTCAAGCCCGGTCTCCCGTATGAAGGTGGCCGTGACGATGAAGAAGATAAGCATGATGAACACGACGTCGAGCATCGGCGTCAGGTTGATTTCGCTTTCTTCTTCCTCCTGCTTGATCGAGGCGATGTGCTTGCGCATCTCGTGAAGCTCCTAGTGGTCCATCGTCAGGTCGTCTTCGAGCAGAGTGACCCGGCGATGAGCGGTGCGAGTCAATATCGTCACCAAGAATACACCAGATAGTGCGCCGACCATTCCGGCCATCGTCGGCACGGTCGCCATGGACACACCGGCGGCCATAGAGCGCGCATTGCCGGTGCCCGCCGACGCCATCACCTGAAACACGGTGATCATTCCGGTCACCGTGCCAAGCAGCCCGAGCAGCGGGCACAGCGCAACCAGCGTCTGGATCATCGGCAGTCCCTGATTGGCCGCCATGCGGACCTCGGAGATGATTCCCAGCCGAATCTGGTGTGCGTGCCAGCTCTTGCGCTCCGAACGGGCTTCCCAGCGCGCAAAGGCTTCTTTCATCATTCCGCGCAGCGCCGTCCGGTAAAAGATGAGTCTTTCGAGGATCAGTATCCACATGAACAGGATGACCCAGGCGATAACCCGCAGGACGGGCCCCCCGAGCTCGAGAAAATCCCGGATGGCCTCGTATGCGTTGATCAAACTCTGCATCTTTCGACCCTAGCCCGTCTTCTCCGCCTGCGCGGCGACCAGACCCGAGCTCTGCTCCTGCAGAACCTGCATGATGCGGCGGCTGCGGCCGTTTACGACCGTATGCAGCAGAACCATCGGAATCGCGACAACCAGGCCGAGCTTGGTGGTTTGCAGTGCCTGCGAGATACCGCCGGCCATGCGCGTCGCGTCACCGGCGCCGAACAGCATGATGGCCTGGAAGGTATTGATCATTCCGACGACCGTGCCGAGCAGGCCGAGCAGCGGAGCAACGACCGAGATGATCTTGATGAACAGGATGCCGCGTTGCAGCGACGGCTGTTCCTTCAGGATGGCCTCGCCGAGCTTGAGCTCGAGCGTCTCCGTATCGACGTTCTTGTTCTCCTGATAGACCAGGAGCACGCGGCCGAGCGGGTTGTTGCCTTTCGGCGTATCGCTCTTGAGCTGCGAGCTGACCTTGCGGCTGGCGATGCCGAGCGTGACGAGCCGTTCCAGGGCCAGCAGCACGCCGAGGATACCGAGTCCGATGATGATGTAGCCGGGCGTACCACCCTGGCGAATCTGCTCGATCTGATCCGGGTTCTGGATCAGCAGCGAGAGCAGCTGGCCGCGGGTGACGTCGATGCCGAAGCTGACCATGCCGTCGCCCGGCTGCGCCGCCATCAGCTCGCGCGTGCTGTTGATGAAGCGTGCCTGGCTGGGCTGCCGCTGGAGCTCGCGAACCGAATTGGTCTCGGTAATGTGCTCGAGATAGGCGCCGTCGGAAATGATGTTGAACGGGCCGACGCGGACGACGTCCCTCGTGACTTCCTCGCCATCGGCCGTGATGACCCTGAAGTTCGACAGGCGCTTGACCTTGCCCAGCTCGGAAGCTTCACGAGCGAGCTCGTACCAGAGGGTCTCGATTTCCTGCACGGTGGGGAGCTGACTGGTCTCGCCCATCTTGGCCGCGAAATCCGCGAGCCACTCGTCGCGCTCGGGGAACTCGATATTCGTGGCCGAGTTCTGGAACGAGCTCCTGGCGTCGCCGGAGTACTGCTGCAGCACGCCGAACAACTCGCGCAGCGAGCCGAGCCGTTCATCGAGCTGCTCGCTGACGTCGACGATCAGCAGTTCGTTCTCGTCGAACTCGGTATCGAGATCCGCGCTGATCTGCTCCTGTCGCGCTTTTTCGGCCCGCGCTTCTTCGAGCAACTGGGTCTGCTCGGCCTGACGCTGGCGAAACTCCTGGACTCGCTGCTGGTGCGCCCGGGTGTCCGCAGTCCTTCCCTCTTGCATGAGGCTGACGAGCTCATCGATGCTCGAGGATTGCTGCGCCAGGGTAGACGCGTCGTCGTCCTGTGCCCAGCCCGTGCTAACGGCGAAGCAGGCCGCTGTCAGTCCGCTGACGAAAATTTTGCAAAGCTTCATTTTTTATCCTTCCTCCGGTGCGCCCACGGGCACGATGAACATTGCCGGCGTTTCTGTCCTATACGCTTCGAAACCAGCTTGAATCTCTTGGACCATCTGGGGATCGAGCGTCACCCA